>JAQBFG010000236.1:0-3047 GCA_032123495.1 Candidatus Zixiibacteriota bacterium
AATTACTTAAATTATGATTCTTAGAAACCGACTTGATTGGGCTACAAGGCTTGATTAACGAAAAATTCCACTTTTTTATCTTTAATATCTGTCAGAGATCGGATTTTCAGATGACGGCGAGATTGTCCTTTTCCTTCCAAAATATTATCAGGGTCGTCCATTTGGAAACCGTTGCCAAATTCAAAGGAAACATGGTTCTTTCTGACAAAGATGCCGCCAAAATCATTCTCAATTGAAAACATAATCCCGCCATACATCATTCTTTCACTTACTTTTGGATAAATAGAAAAAACGATTTTGCGTAATATTTGCATTATTTCATATTTCTCAGCATCGATCATCAAAACATCTTCAAGAAATTCCTGCACTCGCTCGTCTTTAGATTTTTTTATAAAATACACTTTCCAGGTTCATGAGGCAGAAGTGCCTCTGCCGCCAACCCAATTGCTACGATGCTTCGTTAAAGCAGCCCCCAACTTCTTGGAGAACTCTACAATTGCATTCATGCCAAATATTCGGAAATCAATGTCCATGGATCCTGAATCAGTTGAGATTACAAAATATTTGCGCTTACTAAACCAATAAACAAGAAATAGTATAATAGATGGCAATAAGAATAAAATTGGACCACTACCTGCTCGGCGAACGTTTTGTGAAAAACTCGCTGCTCCGATTATGCCAGCAATTAAGAGTAAAACGCCGAGGATCAATATTCCAACATTGGATTTGTTCATAATGCCAATAGATGTAATCTTCTCAAGAGGAAGGATCAACTGAGATCGCATTTTGCCAAGCTTTGCACCACCCACACTGCCGAAGAATATTCCGGAGTAGTAAACTCGTCGATCAGAAAGAATCACATAATTCTTGGAAAAATCTCCATCCAGCACTATATTTGAAATATACCCTCTGGATAAACTCCCAACATGCTGCTCATCTTCTTCTAAAAACACTAGATTTTGCGATGATTTATCACTCATTTCACATTTGGGACACTTTCCATTTACCAATTCTGTGCTACATTTTTTGCATTGCATTATCGACTCCCCTTTATACATTGTCACCTCTCCTTTAGTAGATTAATTTTTATATTATAAAAATCCCTGTTAAGAATGGTTAATATCATATAAAACATTATTGAATTATTGTATAATAATAATGTATTATTATGCAAGTGTCAACAAGTTACGAAGGGGGAAATTATAATTATTACTTCGATTATTAACACAATATTTAGTTGCAAGAGAATAAATTTACTCCAATTTAGTTTTCCTGCTCGGAACTTTATGCCGTAAATAATGTTATAGCCGATATGAACAAAAAGCTTGTGGCTAAATCGTCAATAACATATATTGTTGCGATAATAAAAATTTGCTGTTCAGAAATTGAGCAGAATGTCGATACAATACCATAGGAGGAGAGTTTGAATTCTCTCTTATTGTTTTTTATGTCCAATCCCGATGCCGCACAAGGTGGCGGCGGTGAATTTTTAGCCACCAATAATTTCTGTATTTTTTGCAATAGAAATGGGGTAGGCCAAAATGGGTGATGAATTCGTCAGATGGGGTATGTTAATCCCGCTTTTTCTGATAATGTATTTATTGCTTATCAGGCCCCAGCGCAAGAGACAGAAAGAGCATGAAAAACTGCTCACGGAATTGAAAAGAGGCGACAAGATAGTGACTAACAGCGGTATGTTTGGAACGGTTTTCGCAATCGATGATGAGAAAAACAAAGTCGTCATAAAAATTACCGATGAAATTAAAGTCGAGTTCTTGAAGTCCTCAATAGCGGGTAAAGTGGACTCATAATTGTAGCGGAGTTATCGTGACAAGAAGACCGATCGTCATATACGGCGACCCGGTGTTACGGGAGAAAGCTGAACCGGTTAACGAGATTAACCGGGATATTAAAGAATTGGTGGCGGATATGATCGCCACTATTCAGGATGCTAATGGGCTTGGTCTAGCTGCCCCTCAGGTGGGGGTCAGCAAGCGGATATTTATTGCCGATTTGTCGGCACTTGATTTGACCGAGTCGATACGGGTGTTTATTAACCCCGAAATTCTTGAATCAACAGGTGAGGTGGTATTGGAAGAAGGTTGTCTGTCTTTTCCGGGGATTTATCAGAAAATTTCCCGCCCGGAAATAGTTAAGATCAGAGCAACCGATGTTGATGGAAATTTATTCGAAATGGAGGCGACTGGCATGATGGCCCGCGCAATACTCCATGAATATGACCACCTTGAAGGAAAGCTTTTTATTGATTATCTCTCGTCTATCTCTCGCGCCCTGATGAAGGGCAAGCTGAAGAAACTAAGCGCCGCTTCGTAATTAAGCGCCGTCGGTTTTTTAAGTCACGAACGACCAACAAATGAAAATTGTTTTTATGGGGACGCCGGAGTTTGCCCGGCGGCCACTGGAGTACCTGTACTCCGGCAAGAAACATCAAATTCTTGCAGTTGTAACCGGTCCTGATAAAAAATCGGGCCGGGGTTTAAAGCTGATCCCAACACCAGTAAAATCGGCATCGCAAAGGCTTGGGATTCCGGTGGTTACGCCAGTGTCGCTCAAAGATGACATCTTCATCAATGAGATTAAAGAGTTTAAAGCTGATATTTTTGTTGTTGTCGCTTTCAAAATTTTACCTGAAAAACTGTTTACCATTCCAAAATTTGGTTCAATTAATCTTCACGGCTCACTTTTGCCAAAATATCGCGGTGCCGCTCCAATTAATTGGGCGCTAATTAATGGTGAAACCGAAACCGGACTCTCGACATTTTATCTGAAAAAGAAAGTTGATACCGGAAACATTATTTATCAGAAAAAAATAGCAATTGATCCCGAAGATAATTTTGACTCTCTTTATCAGCGGATGTCGGAAGAGGCGGGACCTGCAATCGATTTGACCCTCGATCTGATTGAAAATGATTATGTGAAAATGACGATGTTTCAAGATGAAGCATTGGCTACTCCGGCACCAAAAATCAATCCGCACGATACGAATATCAATTGGGATCGCGATGCTGAAAAAGTTGTTAATTTTA
>JAQBFG010000237.1:0-6560 GCA_032123495.1 Candidatus Zixiibacteriota bacterium
GCCGTCTGACCTTTGCCTCGGCGGCACTGGAGATATTATACGATCTTTTACCGGAGGATGAACCGCAGGAAAGTTTGTATCACCTGACGATACAATTTCTCAGACTGACCGATCTGGCTCACAAATTATCGCTTTATCCGCTGTTTTTAGCTTACCTGATGAAGTTATTATCGCAATTGGGGTATCGGCCGAATTTTTCCGGATGCGTCGGGTGTGGTAAAGATCTTCAAATTAAAAGTGAAGCTAATGAAAACAATGGATTGGCTTTTTCATCAGAACGAGGCGGATTGGTATGTTCGACTTGCCAAATCGCCGGGGAGTATTATATTAGGCTTCAATCTGAACAGCAAAAGATAGTCTATGCTCTTCAGACCGCCTCTTTGGCCGAAGCGGCAAGTTTTAGTATAAAATACAAAGAGGCCGAAAATATACTGGAGCTATTATCTAATTTTTTGAGATACCAGACCGGTACCAAAAAATTGAAATCGCTGGAGTTTTTGGAGAAACTAAAAAAAACAAAATTCTAATTCTAATAGAACGGGAAAGAAACGAGCTATAAAATGGCAAAACAACCTCAAAATAAAATGGATCAACTGGTCTCACTCTGTAAACGACGTGGTTATATTTTTCCGTCATCGGAGATATATGGCGGACTTACTTCCTGCTGGGACTATGGACCACTTGGTGCCGAGTTAAAACGGAATCTGAAGACTTTCTGGTGGGAATCGATGACCAGTCGCCGCGATGATATCGAAGGGCTCGACGCCGCTATTTTGATGCACCCAAAAGTCTGGGAGACATCGGGACATGTCGAGGGGTTCAATGATCCGATGATCGACTGCAAAACCTGCAAAGCACGGTATCGGGAAGATGAACTTGTGGGTAAAACCAAATGTCCAAAGTGCGGTAATGCAACTTTGACAGATGCCAAGCAGTTTAATTTGATGTTTAGAACCTTTATGGGACCGGTTGAGGACAGCGCCAGTATAATTTATCTTCGTCCCGAAACCGCTCAAGGGATATATGTCAATTTTCTCAATGTAAAGAACTCTTCGCGGCAGAAAATCCCATTTGGGGTCGCTCAGATCGGTAAGGCGTTCAGGAATGAGATCACACCCGGCAACTTCATTTTCCGGACCCGCGAGTTTGAGCAGATGGAGATGCAGTATTTTATTCACCCATCCGAAGATGACAAATGGTTTGAATACTGGAAAGAGCAACGGATGAACTGGTATCTGGAACTTGGAATAAATAAAGAGAAACTTCGCTGGCATGAGCATGGACCTGATGATCTGGCTCATTACGCCAAGTGCGCCTATGACATTGAATATGAATTCCCATTCGGATGGAAAGAACTCGAGGGGGTCCATAACCGCACCGATTTTGATTTGGGACGTCATCAGGAAGCAACCGGTAAGGATATGAAATATATCGATGAGCGCTTTAAGGAAAAATTTGTACCGTATATAATTGAGACCTCGGCCGGATGCGACCGCACCTTGTTAACAGTTCTGGTTGATGCCTACGATGAAGACCCGGACCGGGGAGAAAAATCGGCGGTACTAAAATTATCCCCCAAAATTGCACCGATTAAAGCGGCCGTTTTCCCGCTGGTGAAAAAAGATGGGATGCCGGAGATCGCTTTGAAGATCTATCAGGAACTAAAAACCAAATTTAAAGTATTTTATGATGCCGGTGGATCGGTCGGACGTCGTTATGCCCGGATGGATGAGGCTGGCTGCCCATTTTGTATCACCATTGATGGTCAAACCAAAGAAGACGATACCGTTACGGTTCGCGATCGCGACAGTATGGAACAGTCGCGTTATAAAATCGCCGAACTGTTGGATTATATATCCGAACGGGTATAAATTATCAATTTGAATTCCCTTATGCAGTATATTTTATGCATAGGGGAATTCAGATTTAGATCATAATTATCTGTAGACAATAAAGTTAAAATGAACCTAAGTTATATATACCACATAGGATAGCTTTCAGGTACCGGACTTTAGATTGACAAAAATCGATTTTCAGTTATATTGTAAAAAACACAATGTTACTTGCTATAGAATATTAGATTTTTGATAAATATTGAACAAATCTAATAAAATGATGAAAAATAATGCTTTTACCATAATTAGGAGCCACTATGCTTAAGCGATGTTGTTTACTTTTGGCGGTTTTTTTAATTTTACTGCCAAATTTCATTCTGGCCGCCGATGATGATGCCAGACCGGTCACAAACAAGGTAAAACTTGACCAACTCAGTCAATTTTATAGCGAAAGACTGTCAACGCGGCAAACTCAACAATATTATGAACTACTAAATAGTAGTAATGAAGCCCAGATGCGGCTCAATAATAACCCTGATATCCAGTTGATGTATATCAGGGAAAACGGTCATCCCGTTTTTTATGCAACTGATAATATTTCTGCGGCCAGAACAATCAGCACCGATGATGTCTGGCCCGGAGGTAGCGGCGGGTTTTCACTGACAGGTTCCGGAACGGCACAAGGAAAACTTGGTGTCTGGGATGGCGGCGGGGTTCTGCTCTCACATCAGGAATTTGGCGGAAGAGTTGCACAGGTCGATAGTCCGGGCGCTACTCATTATCATTCCACCCATGTCGCCGGAACAATGGTTGCATCGGGTGTTCAGGCGAATGCGCTGGGAATGTCTTACGAGGCATATCTTAATGCTTATGACTGGGATAGTGATGATGCCGAAATGGCAGCCGCTGGCGGCGTTGGCATGAATGTCTCCAATCACTCCTATGGTTCTATTGGCGGATGGTATTATAGTGATGGTAACTGGTATTGGTATGGAGACACACAAGTAAGCCCGATCGAGGATTATGGATTCGGTTTTTACGGCTCCCAATGCCAGACTTGGGACAATATCGCCTACAATGCACCATACTATCTGATTTGCAAATCAGCCGGGAATGATCGGGATGATACCGGTCCCGGTGCCGGCGGCGGGCATTTTGTCTATGTTGGCAGTGACTGGGCATGGAGCACTGTTACCCGCAACCCGGATGGCGGTGTTAATCATTATGATTGTATTCCATGGTATGCCAACGCCAAAAACATTATGACGGTCGGTGCTGTGGCCGATTATCCAAACGGCTATAATGGTACCGGTTCGGTTGTCATGAGCTCTTTTAGCGGCTGGGGTCCAACCGACGACGGTCGTATTAAACCTGACATCGTTGCCAATGGTGTCTCATTATATTCTTGCAACGATGCTGGAACCGCATCATACACCACTTTAAGCGGCACCTCAATGAGTACACCTAATTTATCAGGATCGCTCAATTTACTTTTTAGGCATTATGAATCAACTCATAGCTCCGTAACTCCATTAGCCTCAACTATGAAAGCTGTTCTCATTCATACTGCCGATGAAGCAGGCAGTTATCCCGGTCCCGATTATAAATTTGGCTGGGGCATGATGAACACGCTGAAAGCCGCCAATGTGATTACGGCTGACATGACTGAGACCGATATAATCATTGAAGAATTATTATTAAATTCCGAAACCAGCAGTCATCCGATATCCAGTGATGGTACCGAACCGATACGAGTTACCATTGTCTGGACCGACCCACCAGGATCACCTCCTCCACGTTCACTTAACCCGACCACGCCGATGCTGGTGAACGACCTTGATATTAGACTTGAACATATTGCAACGACAACGGTTTATGAGCCGTACCTGATGATTCCAGCGACCTCTAGACTTCAGGCGTTTAACGGTGATAACGTGCTTGACAATGTGGAAATGATCTATTTGGATGCACCCCCGGCCGGTGAATATGAACTTACAATTTCCCACAAAAGCACATTGACTGATGCCGAACAGTGGTATTCTCTGGTAATTACAACCGGTACAATTAAATGTTATGATTCCGACAATGATGGTTACGGTAACGAAGGTTACCCCGACAACAGTTGCCCGGTTGATAATTGCTCTGACATCTATAATCCCGATCAGGATGATCCGGACGCCGATGGGATTGGCACCTTGTGCGATAACTGCCCGGACAATTATAATCCCGGTCAGGAAGATTTGGATTTTGATAATTTTGGCGACGCCTGCGATTACATTTGCGGCAATGTTGATGATGATGAAAACGATTTAGTTAATATTCTCGATATTGTTTATTTGATAAATTTCAAATATAAAGATGGACCTCCTCCTGTCTATCTTGCGTCAGCCGATGTTGATGGTGATGCGCAAAACCTGATTAATATTCTGGACATTGTATATCTGATTAACTTCAAATACAAAAGCGGTCCTGATCTTTTATGTGACTAATCAATAAATAAAAAACGGACGATCTATAACAGATTGTCCGTTTTTTTTATGAATAAAATTTGCATTTACGAAATCAGCTTATCTAACCTCTTTCGTGCATCAAGCACTGTTTCCAGTTCGACATCGGCATTTTTCCAGATGTTAAGGAATGTGTCGTATTGTTCAGCAGCCTTTTGATGTTGACCTGATTTTTCATAAGCGAGACCAAGATAATAGTGCAATTTCGTTGACATAATAGGGAAATATGAGCGCTGGGCCCCATATTCATGTTGTATCCCTTCAAATCCGGAGATTGCTTTATCATACTGTTCGGCCAGATAGTACGCCTTGGAAAGCATATACATTACGACAAATTCATCATTGTAATCTCGTGATTTTTCAAAACTGAGGCAGGCTTTTTTATAATTCCCTTCGGCGATCTCTATGGCGCCGACTGCATACCAGTAGGTATATTGCATACTATTGGTTTCTTCAACATGAGCTTTAAGATCTTTTAATTTAGTTTTTGCTCCGTTAAGATCACCGCTATCAGCCAGAGTCTGAATTCCAAGATAGACATAGTAAGCTTTGCTAATGGGGTTGGCAGTCTGATATAGCTTAACGGTTTTTTCGGTTTCATCAAGAGCCAAAACCCAATTTTTCTGCTCAATATATATTCTTGATTTATAATAATGATTAATGACATAATCTTTCTCCGAAGAATCAATTGCCATATCAAATCTATTTAGAGCTTCGTTGAATTTCCCCTGAAACAATGGTATAAATGCCCTTAATTTCATTGCAAACGGTTTCTGACTTCCTATTCCTTGCAGGATATTTACGCAACTGTCGGCTTTGTCATACTCCTGTTTAAAAATATACATCAGGCAAAGTTTTCTCAGTGAGGCATAAAAATTTGGCTTAACGGTCAGCGCTCTTTTATATGAATCAATGGCATTATCCAGCATCCCATTTAGGCCATATATTTCAGCTTTGGTATCAAGCGGGTTGGCCTCATCTGGGGCAAGTTCAATGTACTTATCAATGGCCCACAACGATTTTTCAAAATCTCCAATATTATTATAGATATAGGCCAGCTGATTATAAGCCATTTTAAATAATGGGTCTAACTCAATCGCCTTATAAAGAAAAACGATGGCAGAATCAAACTGCTGAAAGCGGTTATAATAATATCCCAATTGATAATAAGCATCTTTTTCATCAGGATATCTTTTGATAATCTTATACAATTCGCCCAAAGAGCTATCACAATCATTATTTACCATTGCATCAAGACTTCGGATATATAACTTTTCCTTCTGGGTTACATTTTCAGAATATTGCAGCACCTTGGAGATCAGCGAAGCATCTTTGAGTGTGGTTAAGGCATAATAAGCCATCGCAAAGGTCGAATCATATTCAATCGCCTTTTCATAATATTTAATTGCTTCATCTCTATAGTATTTGCTTGAATACTCATCGCCCATCAGATAGTACCGATAGGCCTCAGCCGAATGCGTGGTCACATCGGCCACAGCCGGATCATGTTCCTCATATGCCTCGGCCGGAAGGGCAAGATCAGATTTTATCTCAACTGAGAGTTGGTCAACAAGAGAAAATATATCTTGAGATTCTTTGCCGGTAACTTTCTGGGTTGCGACAACATTCCCATCTGAAGTATTTATTATCTGAGACGTCAAAATCAAATGTGGTTCAACTTGTAAAATACTGCCGGTCAAAAGCCATCTTGACCCTGATTTTTGCGCCACTTCGGAAGCAACCGTTCGGTCAATCTTTTTGGTTCCCTCATGTCCGAGTAATTTTAGGATATCATAAAGACGTTGGCTGGATACAACCTGCATATACTGGGATTCGGCCAGATCGGTAATTAAAAGATTTGTGGTAGTCTCGCCATATTGTAAGGAGTCGTCCGGTTCGGCTAAATTATCAAAATACATTATTGCCAATCGATTGTCAGCCGCGATCGCTTCTTTGGAAGGGCTTATATCAAATTGCCAATCTTTCAAAACAAGAACCAAAAACAGTACCGCAGCGGCCGCTATTGGAATAAAGGTTTTCCAGAGTTTTTTTGATCTGACTGGTATTATCTGAGCAGGAGATTTTTCGGCAGGGACATCTTCTTTTTCAATGAACTGTTTCACCGATTCCTGTACATCAGTATCATTTCTTAATAGAAAAGCTTCCTGCTTGAATTTGTTAAGTTCTTCAAAACATGAATCGCACTCCAGCAAATGAA
>JAQBFG010000238.1:0-8206 GCA_032123495.1 Candidatus Zixiibacteriota bacterium
GTCGGCAAAGCGATTGCCACTCTGGCCTCGGAAGGATTTACAAAAGTCATCTCTGATGCCGACACCGATGAGATTCTTGGAATTCATATTTTTGGGCCTCATTCTGGCGATATTATCTTTACTGGCACAGCGATGATGGAAATGGACGGAACTACCGAAGATCTGGCTCAGATGATGGCGGTCCATCCAACCTTATCCGAGGCGATGATGGAAGCAGCGATGAACGCCGACAAAAAGGCGATTCATATTCCAAATTAGACTGAATATTATTTTAAAGGGCAGGTTGTTTTGGCAATCTGCCCTTTTTTTACGTATTTATGTATGATAATATGCTGAATAATTAATTAGCTTTAGGAAGTTATGTTTTTAATAGATTTTATTTCGCAGGCTGGTCGGGAATTTTTTAATCTGATCATACTTGTCTTGCCATATTTTCTGATAGGTGCTGTTACCGGCGCTTTGATGGAAGTGTACCTAAAGCCTGAAACCGCTTTAAAATATTTCGGCAAAGGTGTCGGCTCTATTATCAATGCCAGTCTGCTTGGCGCCATCCTGCCCGGCTGCTCATGCGCCACCATGCCGATGGCAAGTAGTCTGAAATCAAGCGGAGCAAAATTAGGAACGATTGGTGCCTTTATAATGGTGTCGCCGCTACTGAGCCCACACACACTGATACTTAATTATGGTTTATTAGGCTGGGAGTTTACTATTGCACGAATAATCGTATCATTGTTCGGTGCAATCCTGCTTGGATTAGTTTTTAATATTTTAGAAAATAATAATGTTAAGGGATTTTCAAGCGCACCTGTTTTGATACCTATTGAAAATAACTGCTGCGAATCAGACAACAGTTGCGGCTGTGCCTCCGAATCAAATTTAGGATTCTGGCAAGCGCTTCTTAATATTATAAAAAGCCTTGGCAAATATTTCCTGCTCGGGATGGCAATAGCAAGTATACTGATGACTCTGGTTCCAGAGAGTTTAATTCCAAAATATATCGGAACCTCTGGAATCTTTGCCTATGCCTCTGCGGTTCTATTTGGCATTCCGTTTTATGTCTGCGAAGGTGAAGAGATCCCGATAACTCTTGCTCTATTAAAGCTTGGCCTTGGTCCCGGGCCATCTTTTGCATTTTTATTAGGTGCAGTAGGAACCTGTATCCCGACCATGTTAATGGCTCAAAAAATAATCGGCAAACGCCCAACTCTGCTTTACATAATTATTTGGGTTTTGTTTGCGATATTATCAGGGATTGCGTTTCAATTGTATATGGGAATCTAACTCTGATTTATAATTCAAACTGCTCTATTTTTCGAGTAATTAATTCATCATACCCGAAATAACTAACAAAACAATTAGTCAATAGTTCAGCGATATCAATCATACTAACCGGTTTTTGTAAAAGCGTACTTAACGAACCGACCGGATATTCAGTAATGCCACACGGATTGATTAATTTAAAATAATCAAGATCTGTATTGACATTCAAAGCCAAGCCATGATAGGTGATCCATTTTGAGACAGCCACCCCGATGGCGCCAATCTTTTGGTTATCCACCCAGATCCCGGTTAGCCCATTTTTGATACTTGCCTTCAGACCTAATTCACCAAGTCCGTTTATTACAATAGTTTCAAGGTCTCTTAAATATTTGTGCGTATCTTTTTCTCGGTCACGCAGATCGATGATCGGATACAGAACAATCTGACCAGGGCCGTGAAAAGTGATATCGCCGCCCCGCTCAATCTCAAACAGATCAATTCCATTTTCCTGTAAAGATTCTTTTGATTCCAGAAGATTATTTTTATCTGTACCACGCCCCATCGTTATCACTGGTTCATGCTCACAGACGATCAGACAATCAGATATCTCTGATTGATAACGGAGTTTAACAAGTTTTTTTTGTATACCCCAAGCTTCGTCATATTTTACCCGACCAAGATTGATATAGCTCAATTGTTTTGAAATAACTTCCTGCACCTGTCCACCCAGTTTTAATTAATAAGTTATAAGATAGTCCAAAAACTATCATAAATCAATAAACGCTATAAGTATAATTATAGACAGCGAATAATATCGTTACCAAATCCCCAAAGCATCTTTCACAGAATCGGTTGCCATTGTTTCCGGGTCCCAGGGTGGGTCCCATATCAAATCGATTTTAATATCTTTTATTTCTTTCAATGTCCGAGCTTCTACTTCAACGTCGGTCATTAATTGCGGTCCAACCGGACATGATGGCGATGACAGGGTCATCTGGATATTAACATTATTATCATTATCAATAACAACATCATATATCAGCCCCATTTCAACCAGACTCATCCCCAAATCAGGGTCTTCGACCGTTTTGATCGCTTCGATTATTTTTTCTTTGGTTAGTTTCATTTTTATCCTTTAGCCTTCAGTAGTGGAGGCGGTTAATTGTTTATCTGTTTTTTTTGCTTCAATAGCATCGACAAGAGTTGTCCATGACAACAAAGCACATTTAACTCTGACAGGAAATTTATTGACACCCTGCAGCGCTTCGATATCTCCGATATCATAGCTATCGTCAAACTCCTCGCCCTTTAAAAGCGCCTTAACGATTTCGGCGATCTTCTTTACCTCAGCAATTGTTTTTCCCTCACAGATTTCAGCCAGCATCGAGCCTGAGGCAGTTGAGATAGCGCATCCGGCGCAATCGACCGAAACCGTTTCAATTTTGTCTTTATCCATTTTTACCTGGATCTCAATTTCATCGCCACAGGCCGGGTTACGTCCTTCCTTGGTTATATCCGGATTTAATATTTTATTATGTCCGCGCGGGAACCGGTAATGTTCCATTATAATATCGCGGTACATCTCATCAAGTTGTTCAGCCATTTACAAAGTACCTCCGGGCCTCCTTTAAGGCCTCGATAAGCTGGTCCACCTCATCATTTGTATTATAGATATAAAAACTGGCACGGGACGTTGAGGTCACTCCCAGCAGCTTGACTAGCGGTTGCGCGCAGTGATGTCCCGCCCTGACTGCGATTCCTTTTGAATCAAGATACTGTGACAGATCATGCGAATGAATTTTATCATCAACAAATGAGATCACTCCGCCTCGGTCCAGAGCATTATCAGGTCCGAATATCTTAATAAAGTTTAATTTTCTTAACTCTTCGAGACCATAAGTGGTAATCTCGATTTCATGCTGCCTGATTTTGTCCATCCCGATTTTATTGAGATAATCAAGCGCCGGAGAAAAAGCAACCAGATCGGCAATATTCGGCGTTCCGGCCTCAAATTTCATCGGTAGTTCTGCCCAGTCGGCAAAATCAAAACGAACTTCGTTGATCATCTCACCGCCAAAAACCACCGGTTCCATTTCGTTTAGTATCTCTTCTCTCGCATATAAAACACCGACTCCGGTCGGACCAAGCATCTTATGAGCTGAGAAAACATAAAAGTCGGCATCAAGTCCTTTGACATCAACTGACAGATGCGGCACCGATTGTGCACCATCGATCAAAACAAGTGCATTATTTTTATGAGCCAATGAAATAATCTCTGCGACCGGATTAATTGTTCCCAGCACGTTTGACATATGTGTTAGTGCGACTATTTTTGTTTTTGGAGTGATAATATTTTTAATATCCGACAGATTGAGATAGCCATTCTCATCTATAGGGATATATTCCAGCTCGGCACCGGTCTCTTTAGCCAATACAATCCACGGAACCAGATTAGCATGATGTTCCATCTGCGTGATAACAATTCGATCACCCTGTTTGATATTTTTTTTGCCCCATGACGAAGCCACCAGATTTATCGCTTCGGTTGCATTGCGGGTAAAAACAATCTCTTCCCTTTTGACACCACCAATGAAGGCGGCAGTTTTATCGCGGGTTTTTTCCATCGCCGAAGTTGCTTCTTCGGCAAGAGTATGTAAACCGCGATGAACATTGGCATTTGAATTGGTATAATATGATGTTATCGCATCGATAACACTTTGCGGTTTTTGAGTAGTGGCGGCACTATCAAAATAAACCAATTTATGTCCGTTTATCATTCTATCTAAAATTGGGAAATCTTTTCTAATGCTATCCACTGAAAGCAAACCGTTTTCACTTTTAGAGTGTGACTTATTTTGGTCTATTACTTTCATTTTTTACTCCGCTTTTATATCGCCGCCAAAACATTGTCGTTTTCGATTTTCACTTTATAAGTCTTCAGCTCCATTACAGCCGGAAACTGCGTTGCCTTTCCGGTTTTGACATCAAACCGGGCCCCATGATGAGGACACTGAATCTGCCCATTGTGTACCTCTCCCCCATTAAGTGGGAGATTTTCATGCGTGCAGTTATTCTCAACCGCATAGAATTCACCATTTAATTTGGTGACCAGAATATTTTTCTCTTTTATCTCGACCACGATCATTTGATTATCCTCAATGTCATTTCGATTGCATAGTTTTTGATATTGCGCCTCCACACTTTACCCTTTCATTTTTGTAGCCAAAAGCTCCCGTGTTAATTCTCCCAAATCTGCTGGAAATTTTTCAATAGTCGGCTCCAGAAAACCGAGTGTTATAATATTCATCGCTTCCTTATAATCTACTCCACGGCTCATAAGATAAAACAATATATCCTGATCGATCGGTCCAACGGTTGCACCATGACTGCACTGGACCTGATCACAAAGTATCTCTAACTCAGGAATCGATTCTGCCTTCGGTCCTTCGTTAAGCAGCAAGTTTCGATTCACCTGGTACGCCTGACAATTTAGCGCATCTTCCTCAACTCTAATTAATCCGGTTGTGGCCGATTGCGCTTCATCTTTGAGAACCACCTTAAAATCAATATCAGAATAGCTGTTTGATGCCGTATGGTGATGCATTGTATGATAATCAAAATGCTGATTTTCATTGCCAAAAACTATTCCATACAGTTTACTTTCAGCACCATCTCCATTAAGAATAGTCCCGGTGTTGAATTTCGATATTTTGCTTCCAATCCCTGCAAAGACCGAGACAAATTTTGCATCTTTGCTGATCTGTGCCCTCTGGGTAACATAAGATATACAACTGTTGGATAACCGCTGGGTATTGAAATATTTGACATTCGACGCGTCACCGGTAAATATTTCCACGACACTGTTTGTCTGTGCCTCTTCCTTGCGGCATTCGCCGGAATAATCATCAATCAGGGTCAGTTTTGAGTTATTGCCAACAACCACCAATAGACGGTGGAAAGTATTTGGTCCGGCTGGATGTCTCTGCAAACGAATCGGCTTTTCGATTTCAACATTATCAGGGATGTATAAAAACAGGCCGGTGTTCCATAAAGCAAGGTTCATCGCTTCGAGTTTTCCAAAACCGTGGCCAATCAATTGACCCAAATGTTTTTGTACGATATCTTCATTTTCTCTTGAGGCAGTAAGCAGGTCCTTAAAAACAACTCCTGCCTTCTCAAAATCATGCGATAGTCTGGCGAAGGTCATAAAATCGGGACGATTATAGCTATAACCAGAGAAATCTTTATCACCATAAGACGAATCATTTTCGCTCTGATCAGGAAGAGACGGGATTATTTTTAGAAGCTCCTCGGTATTATTTGGCAAAAGGTCTTGAGCGTTAGTGTACCGCCAGAGATGATTGGAACGATTCGGAAGTGCCAGCTCATTATAATAATTCCAACTTTCTTTTCTGATATTATAAAGCCACTCCGGCTCGAAACGATTTTGACCCCTGAAATCTATACTATTTTTTTTCATTGTTAGTGTATTCATTTTATCTCCAATGTCTGATCAAATATTATTAACCGACAGATCCTTCCATTTCCAACTCTATAAGACGATTTAACTCAACCGCATATTCCATCGGAAGCTCTTTTGTAAACGGTTCAATAAAGCCGTTTACGATCAACAGCCGCGCTTCATCTTCACTGAGCCCACGGCTCATCAAATAAAAGAGCTGTTCTTCGGCAACTTTACTGACCCGCGCTTCATGTTCAATTTTGACATTGGCTGCATCAATTTCCATCGTCGGGTAAGTATCCGAACGAGATTTCTCATCGATCAAAAGTGCATCGCATTCAATCGAGGATTTGCTGTTTTTTGCAGTAGCATGAACTTTTACCAATCCGCGATACGAAGCCTGACCACCTGCTTTTGATATAGATTTAGAGGTTATCCTGGAACTGGTATTGGGAGCAAAATGAATCACTTTGGCTCCGGCATCCTGATGCTGTCCCGGTCCGGCAAAAGCAATCGACAATATCTCGCCTTTGGCATGTTCACCCATTAGATAGACACAGGGATATTTCATCGTTAAGCGGGAGCCGATATTACCATCAACCCATTCGATGGTGGAATTTTTATTCGCCACCGCTCTTTTGGTCACCAGATTCAAAATGTTATTGGACCAATTCTGAATCGTTGTGTATCTGATATAGGCATCGTCAAGAGCGATAACTTCAACAACCGCCGAATGAAGCGAATCGGTCGTATAGACCGGGGCAGTACAGCCCTCTATATAATGCACCCGTGAACCTTTATCGGCGATTATCAAAGTCCGTTCGAACTGACCCATATTTTCCGCATTAATCCTGAAGTACGCCTGCAATGGGACGGTGACATCAACACCGGGAGGAACATAAATAAACGAACCACCCGACCATACCGCCGAATTCAGGGCCGCAAATTTGTTATCCATCGCGGGAATTACTGTCGCAAAATATTTTTTTACAATTTCAGGATACTCACGCAGGCCACTGTCCATATCAAGAAATATCACACCCTGTTCTTTTAAGTTTTCCTGAAAAGAATGATAAACTACTTCCGATTCGTACTGAGCCGAAATACCGCCCAGAAATTTTCTTTCGGCATCGGGAACGCCAAGTTTATCAAAAGTATTTTTAATATATTCCGGAACATCATCCCAATTATCACTTTGTTCCGCAGTTGGTTTGATGTAATAAAAGATATTATCAAAATCAATGTTATTCAGAACTTCGGTATCTCCAAACCCCGGCATCGGCTTCGACAAAAAGATATCCAGAGCCTTATGACGAAACTCGCGCATCCAGTCCGGTTCTTTTTTCATCTTTGAAATCATTTCCACGACTTCATGATTTATTCCCCGGGCACCCTTATGGAAATATTCTTCAGGATCATGAAAACCGTATTTTTCAGCATAATCCTCTCCAATAGTTCCAATACTTTTATTAGTAGTTATATTTCCCATATTAGACTCCAACTTCTTGTGAGACCTCGGTCTCAAGTTTGTCATAGCCGCCGGCTTCCAGTTCCAGCGCCAATTCCGCCCCACCCGTTTTCACAATTCGGCCATCTATCATAATATGAACCATATCCGGTCTGATATAATCAAGCATTCGCTGATAATGGGTGACCAGAATCACGCCTCCATCCTTAGGAGCCGATTCAATAATACCATTGGCAACGATTTTTAAGGCATCGATATCAAGTCCGGAATCGGTTTCATCAAGAATAGCAAGCTTTGGCTGAAGCATCGCCATCTGCAAAATTTCTAAGCGTTTTTTCTCACCACCGGAGAAACCATCGTTAAGATACCGGGTGGCAAATGAATCCTCGATTTTCAGAAGCTTCATCTTCTCTTTGAAAACTTTTCGGAAATTTTTAATATCAATACCATCACCATTGCGAGCCTTTATCGCCGCACGGAGGAAATTCGCAACGGTCACACCGGGAATGGTCATCGGATACTGGAACCCAAGAAACAGTCCCGCCAAAGAACGTTCGGTTGCACTTTTATCCAAAAGATTCTCTCCATCCAGTTCAACCGTGCCTGAGGTGATCTCATAGTTGGGATGACCAGCCAGGGCATTGGCCAGAGATGATTTACCGGATCCGTTTTTACCCATTATGGCATGTTTCTCACCAGAATTTATTTCAAGAGAAACACCTTTAACTATCTCTTTGCCTTCAATTTCAACATGGAGATTATTGACCGATAATATCTTGTTTTTACTCATTTTATATCCTTTATCCTACTATTTTTCCAATTAAATATTTTCTATGTTTGAATGTTTGTTAATTGCGAATAATTGAGTTTGCCGGCGGCGACATCAGCCAGTGTCACATTCTCGATAGCACTTTGAATATGCTGATTAAAAAAGCCCCAGAGAGTTCCGACTTTACAATCACCCTGATGGCGGCAAGTTTCTTCGTCAATAGAATAACGGTCGCAATGATGAGAAC
>JAQBFG010000239.1:0-3314 GCA_032123495.1 Candidatus Zixiibacteriota bacterium
GCCTGGGAAATAGATAGATTATTATTACCAACTTTTACCTTTAACTTTTTCATAAAATACTGTACCAAAAGCGGAATGTCTTCCCGGCGCTGCTGCAATGATGGTAATTCAATAGTGAATGTATTTAATCGATAAAAAAGATCCTGCCGGAAACTGCCATCTTCCATTTTCTTTTTCAAATCCCGATTGGTTGCCGAAATTACACGAACATCAACATATTCAGTTTTTGAAGCTCCAACCGGTCTAATTTCCCCATTCTCAAGCACTCTTAATATGGCCATCTGGGTAGATAGCGGGGCATCACCCAGTTCATCAAGAAAAATAGTACCACCATCGGCTTCCTTGAAAAGTCCCGGTTTATTCCTGTCAGCTCCAGTAAAGGCGCCCTTGGTATAACCAAAAAGTTCCGCCTCCAAAAGCGACTCAGTTTTGATACCGCAATTTTTTACCACAAACGGTTTATCCCGGCGATGGCTGTTATAGTGAATTGCTTTTGCGATCAACTCTTTACCGGTTCCGGTCGGTCCGGTTATCAATAACGGAGAATCATTGGCACTAACTTTGGATGCGAGCGTAAGCACATCTTTTAATGCTTTGGAGTTGCCAACCATATTTTCAAAAGAAAAACCGGTTCCCAGTTCTGCCTTAAGGCGGACATTTTCATTTTGAAGCTTTTCTCTGGATAACTCAAGTAGTTCGTTTTTTCGGGCCAGCTCTTCCATTAATAGAGCATTACTAAGAATTTGTGCCGATTGAGATACAACAATTCCGGTTTGCCGACACTGGTCATCGCTAAACGGTCCATTCTGCTCTGATTTTACCAGACTGGTCAATCCGATTGTCTCGCCCCTGACCACCATTGGGAAACAAAGAATAGATTTGAAACGGCCTTCTTCGGAAGACAAGCCTTTAAATCGTTCATCGGTATCAAGATCATCGATTTTTAAAAATCTACCTTCCTTTAATACCCAGCCGGAAAGCAAACTGTTCACTTTATAAGGGATTTCATTTTCGGAGGTCGTATCTTTTCGCACAATCGTCACCAGATCGTCACCTTTATTAGGAGAAACCAAATTTATAACTCCCTGGTCGGCACCGGTGGCGGTAGTCAGTTCATCAATTATTATAGACATGATATGATTGGTCTCACGAACTCGACATATTTTATCAATAATTCGATTGATGCATTTTAATTCGTCAAGGACATTATGCAGGCTTCCATTTTCCAAATTGCCTTTCATAATAATACTCCAATTCTGTGATATAAACCAAAACGGTTTATTAAAAATACAAATTCTTGATAGAATGTCAAACTTATTAGATACGGATATTTATTATCCATCTCAAAAATTAATCCAAGTTGGCGAAAAACATGCACTTATGTCATCGAAAAGATATCTTGTAACGATTTTCAGGCAAAAATAAGGTTATTTACTTACCACTTCACCAACAAATTCGACTTCCGACTAACATCTTGTTATTCAACCGAATACTAATTCATTTCTTGTCTATTTTATTTTGGCATTACGGTTGCTTATACAAAATATAAAAATTAAAAAATCTGATCAGAAAGTTGAGGGAGAAGAATGAAAGGAGGTATATTTGAAAGTTTTAAATAGAAAAGTTTCAAATGTAATCAAACTAAAACAATCTAAATGGAGGAAAATCATGAAAAACATTTTTGTATTTCTAATTGGAGTGACAATGCTGGTGGCATCAATGACCGGTTGTGAGAATGCAGTGGAACCACAAATGCCGGTAGATAGTCTGGATTCGGAAATTTCAGAGCTTGAAACCACCGCCAATAAATATGGTGCATATGCACCACCCGCATCGCCGCTTGTTACCGTCAGCGTCGGTGAAGATAATCTTGCCTTCTGGCCTTATAGCGGAAATGATTTTTCCTCGAATCCGGTATGCCCCATAAATCTGATATTTATCGGCGAGGCCGACCCGCGCGATATAAGAGCCGCTCTTTTTTCATTAGATGGTGATCGATCCACCGCCGGTTTTCCGGATGTACCGCCTTTTAATGATACCTGGCAGGACGCAATCGGTTTTGTTGAAGCAAGTTATAGTAGCGAAGATGGCTGGACAGCAGGTTCCATTCAATTATCCTGCGGAGATTATGGGCCGGCTCGGTTTCATTTGCGTTTATACCGTATGGGGAAATGGACTGTGGCCAATGCTCATTTTGAAATTCTAATACCGGGAACAACCGATCATCAAGTAATTAGCTGGGAGTTGGCCGAGCAGCTTGTCATCTCTGACTTTATTCGGAGCGGATTACTAAATCCTGATATCCCGATGATTCCTACCGAGCAAATTAATGAGGCTCCATTCAGCTCTATCCCGGCCATAATATACAATGAACTGCCTCCTGATCTCAGGTACGCTATTGGCGGACCGTTGGAGGATGTTGGGGAGGATATTCCGATCGGTTCTGATGGTCATGCTCTTATTTTGAATCTGGCCGGAAAAGTTGAGCGTACTTCTGGTACAATTCAAAAAGATTTGGTTATTGAATTTGGCCAATTTATCCCCAAACCTTTCTGTTCTTCGGGACCGATGGATTACGTTTTTGTTGAGGGACCGGTTTATATGACACAGACAATTACTCTCAGCGATAATGGCATTTACCAGATGAGTTTCTTTGCCCACGGAGAATTGAGTATTACACCGGCAAATCCATTAACAGGTGAATTCATTGGTGAATCATTAACTGCCCACGCCAGAGAAGCGTATAAAAGCAGGTTAACCGACGGCTTTGCGTCTGCTTCGAGCATGCTCTTTCAAAAAATTATTCCTTCATCTGATCCCGGAGCCGGACGACTTTTCACGTTTTTTCATGTCAGCTCATCCGGTGCAAACGTTGCCTGGCAGGATATCAAATGCCCGTCAGCTGAATGGGCCACAGAATAAACTGCTATTTTCACCAAAGCCGAAAGCTTCGCGGAAACCAAACTCGATCGGAAACCAAATCCGGTCGAGTTTAATATTGTCAATTATCCTTTAGATTATCTTATAATTATAGCATTTCAATAAAATCCAAAAAAGTATGGCCTGTAGTTAAGGCATAGCATTGTAACTTTGGTATGTGAAAAAGAAATAGGTCATAATATAGATTATTGATCTCTAATTGGTTGCATAATTTGGAGTACTGTAATACTTTCGAAATTTCATAAAGCATTGTTACTTTAGTAACTATGAAGAAATTTTGAAAATCATCACTTTGGGCTGGATTTACTATTTGATTGAGTTGCAACAGGATATAAAATGGCGTCCCCTAAGTGATGAACTTCGAAATTATTTGA
>JAQBFG010000240.1:0-10114 GCA_032123495.1 Candidatus Zixiibacteriota bacterium
GGTTTAAAATCATATATTTGATGGAAATTGAGAATTACTTAAGGAGATAAATAATGAGAGCTTTGATAACCGGAATCACCGGACAGGATGGCTCGTATCTCGCTGATTTATTACTTGAAAAGGGGTATGAGGTTTTCGGAATGGTCCGGAGGGCATCAACCGAATCGTTTGAACGGATCGAGCATATTCGCGATAGAATTAATTTTGTTCAGGCTGATCTGCTTGATCAGTTGTCAGTGATTAATATTATTGAAGAATCAAAACCTGATGAGATATATAATCTGGCGGCGCAATCTTTTGTGCCAACTTCGTGGAATCAACCGGTTTTGACCGGTGAATTTAACGCCTTGGGAGTGACTAAAATATTAGAAGGTATCAGGTTATTAAATAAAAAGATAAAGTTTTATCAGGCTTCATCATCGGAGATGTTCGGCAAAGTGCAGGAGGTTCCGCAGACTGAAAAAACGCCGTTGTATCCCCGTTCACCGTATGGAGTTGCCAAAGTTTACGGTCACTGGATAACAATAAATTATCGCGAGAGTTATAATATTTTTGCCTGCTCTGGAATTCTGTTTAATCATGAATCGCCCCGCCGCGGGCTGGAGTTTGTTACCAAAAAAATTACCGATGGCGTCGCCAGAATAAAACTTGGTCTGGCTGATAATCTGGCGCTCGGTAATCTTGATGCCGAACGTGACTGGGGTTTTGCCGGCGATTATGTCAGGGCGATGTGGCTGATGCTTCAGCAGGACAAACCGCAGGATTTTGTGATATCTACCGGCCAGACCCATTCGGTCAAAGAGTTTGTCGAAACCGCCTTTGGATATGTCGATTTGGATTATAAAAAATATGTTACGACTGATTCGAGATTCGTTCGCCCGGCCGAAGTCGACCAGCTTTTAGGCGATTCCTCTATGGCTAAAAAGGAACTTGGCTGGAAACCAACGGTTGATTTCAAAGGACTGGTAGAGATGATGGTCGATTACGATCTGGAAAAGCATCGTGAAGAAAAAAACTAAGGCAATTATAACCGGAGTTGCCGGTTTTGCCGGCTCTTATTTGGCCGAACTGCTGCTTCTGAAAGGGATCAATGTTTTTGGTCTGGTGGCACCAAAAGAAAAGCTTGATAATATCAATGCGATAAAATCAGGACTTGAGCTGGAGCGGTTTGATATTTTAAATGCCGGCAAGATGAACGATTATATAAAAAAGGTAAAACCTGATTATATTTTTCATCTCGCCGCTATTGCTTCGGTCGGGAAATCTTTTGGAGCGGCGCAGAAAGTTTATGATGTTAATTTTAACGGTAGTCTTAATCTTTTTGAAGCAGCAATAGGACAAAAAAATCTAAACAAATTGATTTTTGTCAGTTCTTCAGATATCTATGGAACCTTCAAACCGGCTGGTAGGATATTGGACGAGAAGCAGCCGCTAAATCCGATTTCACCGTATGGTATATCAAAAGCGGCAGGGGAATATCTGGCCCAATACTATGTCAGAAACAATAATCTACCGATTGTTCGAGTTCGCTCGTTTAACCATACCGGACCAAAACAGACGACCGATTTTGTGATTCCATCATTTTGTTCGCAGATAGCAAAGATTATCAAAAGCGGAAAACCGGGAAAAATAAAAGTTGGCGACCTTACCGCAAAACGTGATTTTTCCGATGTCCGGGATATTACGCGTGGTTATTATCTGGCGGCGACCAATGGAAAACCGGGGGATGTTTATCAATTATGTTCAGGAAAGGCGGTTTCAGTCGATAAAGTTTTGAAAAATATCATAAAATTGTCGGGAACAACCGTAAAAAGAGAATTGAACAAAGAATTGTTGAGGAAATCAGATATCCCGATTTTGTGCGGAAATAACAAAAAAGCTTGCAAAGAATTAGGCTGGTTTGGCCGATTTAAATTAGAAGAAACATTAAAAGCAACGCTTGATTTTTGGAGACAATAGTAATAAAAGAACTCTTAAATATATTGAGAAAAATATGCTAGATAATCTATTAAAGAAAATAAAAAATCGAAAAGCGACAGTAGGTATTATCGGTTTAGGTTATGTCGGTTTACCTTTGGCAGTGGAATATGCCGAGGAAGGTTTTTCAGTTATAGGACTTGATATTGCCAAAGATAAGGTGGCAATGGTAAATTCGGCCAAATCGTATATCGATGATATTCCAAATGAACGATTAACTGGATTGGTGAAATCTGGAAAGCTTAAGGCCACTTTTGATCCGGCTATGATAAAAAAAATGGATACAATATCTATCTGTGTCCCGACCCCTTTGTCCAAAACCAAAGACCCCGATATCAGTTATATTCTAACGGCGGTTGAGTGGATAAAAAAATATCTCAAAAAAGAGATGCTGATTATTCTTGAATCAACGACTTATCCGGGAACCACCGAAGATATGATTTTACCTTTGCTTGAGAGTACCGGATTAAAAGTCGGCCGTGATTTCTATCTTGCCTTTTCACCCGAAAGAGTCGATCCCGGCAATCCGGTTTTTGCCACCAAAAATACTCCGCGTGTCGTTGGCGGGATTACTCCGCATTGCACTAAAGCGGCTAAACTCTTCTATGAGCAGGCGATTGAAAATGTTGTCGCGATGTCTTCGACTAAAGCTGCCGAGATGGTTAAACTTCTGGAAAATACTTTCCGGGCGGTGAATATTGGGTTGGTCAATGAAGTTGCTCTCATGTGTGATCGTTTGAAAATTAATGTTTGGGAAATAATTGACGCTGCAGCCAGTAAGCCGTTTGGGTTTATGCCATTTTACCCCGGTCCTGGTCTTGGCGGACATTGTATTCCGATCGACCCGCATTATTTGTCATGGAAGCTGAAAAGTCTGAATTATTATGCCCGGTTTATCGAACTGGCTGGCGATATCAATTCAAGAATGCCGGAATATGTTGTTGAAAGAATCAGACGGACTCTCAATGAGCAGAGTAAATCTGTCAAAAAATCAAAAATTCTGGTTCTGGGTGTTACCTATAAAAAAGATATTATTGATACCCGTGAATCCCCGGCGCTGGATGTTATTAAATTATTACACGAAGGGGGAGCACGTGTATATTTCAATGATCCGCAGGTCAAGGAGATAAAGCTGGATAGCCTGAAATTGAAATCTTCCAAACTAACCAAATCAGGGCTTCAAAACGCCGATTTGGTGGTGATATTGACAGATCATTCCGACTATGATTATCAAGAAATTGTGGACAATGCAAAATTTGTGTTTGACGCCAGAAATGCTACCAAAAATATTGTCACTCATAGAAAAAAGATTGTCCTTTTATAGTTTCCCTTAATTTGTTAAACAATAGTCCCGCAATTTGTTAACGGCATTTATTTGCTGTGCCGTTAGACAATGATATCAAAGAAATTCGGCCAATCTGCCGATAATACTGTACTGGAAGAATAGTTTTAATTGGCGGATTATTTTCGAATGACGGAAGAATTAAAAACAGCTGAAATATCAAAAACACTGACTGAGCTTCTGAAAGTTATTAAAGTGGTGTCAGTTTATCCTGCGGGAAACCCGCTGCCGGTAAAACTGCGCGAGTCATTCAGCGAGCGGTTTGCAATGCTGATTCAGGACATCGGGACTTTGACCTTTGATATTGGGCGGCACAAAATTCATTATCAGGGTGAAGTTGTTTATGAAGACCGTTCCAATGATGAAGCTTTAGCGGAAATATTTTATAAAGCAGGTCTTACCGAGATAACTTTTTCACCGTCCTTTCAGTATGATGAGTGCAATCAATTTTTCAAAGTAATGAAAGCGTTTGTCAATCGTGACCCGGGTGCTGAGGATCTGGTTGCCCTGTTCTGGCAGGAGGAAATTCCGGGATTTACCTATGCGACTGTTGAGGATGTTTGCCTTGGTGAATATGATGGCGAATTTTCGATTCGGACCGGTGATGATAAAGAGGACTCGTTTATCAAACGTGGTGGAGGTATCGTTGTCAGCGGCGACGGCTATAGCTATGGCGATGATGAACCAAATGACGAATCCGGCAAAGTACAATATAGCAAAATATTTCTTGATGATGATGAATTGGAAGATGCTACATCCAAAGGCATTGTTGGTTCGGTAGGAGAGCAACAGGTAGGCAATATTGGCGATGAAATCAGGATGCCAGCCGGAATGGTTCCTGGAGGCGGGGGACTTCCAATGCCTGGGATGTTGGCCGATCAAAAGATGGGGCTAACCGGTATCCCGAGTCAAAAGCCTGCCCAAATGCCAGATACTGTCCAAATACTAAATGAAGCATTTACTCTATCCGAATCGGACATGGCCAGAATCGAAGATATTTTAAAAGATGACGCCGAGTTCGATCCCTTTGAGTCAACCGGCCGATTGATCAAGGAACTGCTCTGGAGTCAGACCGAATATGGTGAGTTCGCAGAAGTTGTTACGGTAATGGAAAAAACGCAAACGGAATTTATTCGATTTGGAAATTTAAGAGCGGCGGCGGTACTTTTTAATTATCTGGATGATATCCAAAAAACACTTGATAAAAACAGGATGCGCTGGAAAAATAGAATTCATGATGCCAGGATATTTGCAGGCGGAAAAGAAACCTTATCAACTCTGGTGAAATCACTAAATAACAATTCAGATATAAGCTCTGATTCCTTATTTACATATTTGAATATTTTCGGTTGGGAGGCGCTCTCGGCAATTGTTGATCTTCTGGGCGAGTTGGAATTCAGGGTACATCGGGAAGCGCTATGCGAATACTTGGTGAAAGCTGGCAAAGAGCATGTTGATATTATATCTCGCGGCGTGTTTGATCGACGCTGGTTTGTGGTAAGAAATTCGGTTGCGGTTTTGGCTCGTATTGGAGGCGATAAGTCTTTTAATTATTTGGAAAAAGCACTGGGACACGAAGATCCCAGAGTGCGCCTGCAGATTGCTCGCGGGCTGGAAGAGAATAATGATCGTAAAAGTAATAATATTATCAGGAAGTTGATTTGGGATAGTGATGAAATTGTAAGTCAATTGGCGATTCAAGCGGTAATGAATCTTCCCAAAGAAGATGGATTTAAAATGATTACCGATCTGATCAATGACGACCGTTTTGCGACCTTGAGTGCAGGAAATCAGGAACTGTTTATTACAACTTTTTCTGAGCTGGGTGGTGAATATGCGGTCAGTTATTTGACAACATTAATTTCAGGATGGGGTTTTCTTCAAACGCAGGCGCAGGAGTTTTATCAGAGAACTGCATTTAAGGCACTGGCCAGAAATCGATCAGAGAAAGCTGAAGCTGCACTATTGAAACTTAGCCGAACCTGGCGAAAAGGAATTCGCCTAAAAGCGAAAAAGGCTCTTCAGGAACGGCGGGAAATGATATACGGGAATGAATGATGGGATCAATTTCAAATAAACAGGCACAACTTGAAATCGCCGGACGGGATGAACATGCTCTGGTTAATCTGCTATTCATCCTGTTAAAAACGGCTCGTTTTGTTGATGCCAATAATTCTACCTACCTGACCCAATCTTCAAAATTCTATGTTGTCTTCAGGAGGTTGGTAGATAAGTACGGAAAGATATCAATAAAAATACTTGATGGTCGAGTTTTTGTTCGTGATAAAATTATAAAATTTAATAGTGATGGTTTGGTTAATGCTACCGCCATTCTTGATAACTGGCGTCAGATTGGGGTGGGCGGAATCACTCTCGATGATTCACTTGATAATCGCCAGTTGGATAAATTTATTTACTTGGTAGCGAAGGGGAGTGGAAATACTGCCGACCGGGAATCGGTCATTGCCAGATTAAGCGATCTTGGTATCGAAGGTATTTCTCTTTTAGGTATCGAACAAAAAACGGAGAAAAAACTTCTTTCCGAAGAAAAAAGGAAACTGATTCGGCGAACGGCGCGGGTAACGTTTTTTAAATCGATCTCAGTTGTCCAGGATGCGATGGTTTGTGCCGCGCAGGACAAAGAGATTGATATCACCAAAGCGAGGCGGGTCGTGCATTCGATGATCGACCAAATATCCGGCAATGAATCGTATATGCTTCAGTTGACGTCAATCCGTGATTTTGATGATCATACTTATGCTCATAGTTCAAATGTTTGCGTTTATTCCCTAACGATGGGGGTTCGGCTCGGTTTTGACAAATTAAGATTATCTCAACTTGGTATGGCGGCGCTGTTTCATGATATCGGTAAGGTTCGCCTGCCGGGTGATTTGATTCGGAAACCAGACGCTTTTAATGAAAATGACTGGATCCAAATGCAAAGACATCCGGAGCTTGGAGTCAAAACGATTTTGAGAAATCTGAAATTTGATGATTACTCCGCCCGCGCCGCCCGAGTCGCCTTCGAACATCATATCAATGATGATTTCACCGGTTATCCGGTTTTGAGGGAGAAAGTTCCGACCAATCTATTTTCAAAAATTATTGCCATTAGCGACACTTTTGACGCGTTGACCTCTGGTCGTGTTTATATTAAAAAAGCGATTCCGACCGATGAGGTTCTGCGTAAAATGATGTATCAAATGACTGTCAAATTTGATGCTTTCTTATTAAAAATGTTTGTCAATATCATCGGTATTTATCCGGCCGGTACATTAGTGCTGCTATCAACGGAAGAACTGGCGATGGTTACGCAAAACAATCAGGATAATCTCTCTCGTCCACACGTTAAAATTATTGGTGATCGTTCGGGGCCGAAAAAGGAATTTATCGCAATTGATCTATCTCAAGCAGAGCATGCCGGGATAGGTATTCAGAAAATTATTGATCCGGGTAAACATAATATTGATTTGAAAACTATCTTGCAGATGGATAGCTGAGATTAAAAATTAAAAGCCAGTACAGCCTTAACTTCTTCTTTATTCTCAGAATTTATCTGCAAAGAAATCTTTTGTTTGTCATATTTGGGAAATCGAGCCATATGAGCATCGACATAGGCGTCGAACATCGACAAGAAAATAAATGCGCCAGAAAACCAAGTATACAGATTGCGCCTATCCTTGAATTTGTCATATTCATCAAATGTTAAACGTATCAGGGTCTCATCATCGGTAAGGAAGGCGAGGTCAAATTCTTTTTTGGCATCAGATGTTTTCTTGAAATTTTTTATCATGGTCCCGAGCAAGAGTCCCTCAACGCCAATTACAATTCCGGCCTTAATATACGATCGATTACCAAGCTGTCCCCATCCTGGGAAAACCATCGATTTGAAAAATGCCGCGGTTGGTGACTGCCATTTAACCGAATCAGTTTTGTTGATGACGTAATATCCACCGGTATAATTATCGGGCTGGTCGTTGTCAAGGAGATATTCATCATACAATGCCGCATTTCCGTTTTCAAGCAGTTGAGCGAAGATGGTTGAGGAACTGAGTAGAATTATCAGAGAAACAAAAACAATTTGATAGATATTATTCCGCACCATTAAAATACACTCTGATTTTGTTGGGGAACGTTTCGACTGTTAAATCAGTATCTGTTAATTTAATGATGTCGCCGTCGATATAAAGTTTTCTTTGTGCTGCCGGCGTGATTGAGATTTTTTGACCCCGATACATTTGAATTTCATCGGCATAAATATATTTCTTTTTTAAAATCTGGCGTATGAACCTGGATAGATTTGCTTTTCCCTGACCAACATCCAAAACAATTTCAGCTTTACCATCATCATCAATAGAGGTTGGTGTCAATGGCAGACTCAGTGAATTGGATAGTAAATTGATATTCATAAATAACGGGGTGGCATCAAATTTGAATTCATCAATAGTAATCGATGTTTTCTGTGCCTTAACCGATGCGGCTGCCAGCGAAACTTTTCGTGACCATCCAATTCCAAAGCGGGGCGGTTTTTGGCCGATTAGTTCGGCCAGATTGGGAATAAGTCCCAACCCGATAGAACCGAGGAAGAAATGTTTTCCTGCCATGGCACAATCAATTTTTCGGGTATGCCCGGAAAGAATATGGTCGGTGGCAATTTCTAAGTCGGGTTGGCCATAAAGCGAATTGTAAATATTATTATATCTTCCAAGCGGAAAAATACCAAGAGCGCAGGTACGACGAATTAGATTTCGTGCTACCAGATTGACTGTCCCATCACCTCCACAAGCTATTATTCCGGTCGGCTGTCGAGTTAATAGTTTTTTTATCTGATAGGTTGCTTCTTTTCCAGTGATTGATTTTATGATATGCCAGTTCGATCTTGATCGCGCCAGCTCACTTATAAGAAAATCAATTTTATTCTCGGCAAAGCCAAAAGCCTGTTCATTTATAATGACTCCGAAAATTGGGCGGTTGGAATATTGTGGTTTTCGATAGTGGGGTTTGTTTCTGTCGTATTGTTTTCTCATAAGAATGAAAATAACGAATTTGATTAAAGATGCAAGGAAATTACATGAAGCGTCCCTTTTAAACTCTGTGAAATATCTGAAGTAGTTGAAAAATGTGCATAAAAAAACCCGCCATAAGGCGGGTTTTCTAAAATTACTGAGGTATTAGTAACGACGTCTTCCGCCGCCACCGCCACCACCGCGATTGTCTCTTTCAACGCGAGGGCGTGCTTCATTGACATTGAGGGCGCGTCCACCAAGATCGGTGCCATTCAGCGATTCAATCGCATTTGTGGCTTCGTCCTTGTTGGGCATTTCGACAAAACCAAATCCCTTGGATCTGTTACTCATTCTGTCAATAATGATGTTTACTTCAGTGACTTCGCCGACTGCTTCAAAAGCTTGACGAATATCGTCTTCGCTGACGTCGTACGAAAGATTTCCAACATAGAGCTTCATTCTACTCTCTCCTAATTTGCTTGTCCCTCACAATAGATTTTCAATAAAACCAAAACGTTCGGTAAAGCGTTCCTCGCGCATCATTGCGCCTTGATCTTCGATATGCATTTTAAAAAGAATTATATTCGTAGATACACCCTTAAAAAGATAAATATGGAAGACTGAATTTCACACTTTATTATACGGCAAAATTATCAAAATCCTAACTATATTTTTGAAAATATTTAAAAATAAAAAAAGGGCCTAATTTCTAAGTGGTTGTATGATAATGGTTTATCATAAAAGCCGGATTTGTAGCATTAATATATTTTTGGCAAAATTATTGTAAAGACGAAAATATTGACATTTTGGAGCCAAAGAATCAGTCATGGTGTCGCAGATCATCTATTAATAAAAAAGCCAATGCCGCCAATTCATTTCGGGATAAATCGGCTTTTAGAATATTTTTGGCCGACTGAATTTTGGTTGCACTGGGAGAATCTCCCTGAGACAGCTTGATCGCTTTTCTAAGTTGAATCTCATCGATACAATAAACCGATTCGGCACCAATGATATCTATCTCTTTCATTATATGTAATCCTCCAGGTGATAATTAAACGCTAAAGCTGGAACCGCAGCCGCAAGTCTTTTTGGCCATCGGATTGCTAAAACGAAATCCGGAATGAATTAAATCATCGGAATAATCAATTTTTAAACCATAAAGATGAAGAACGCTGTTGAAATCGGCAATCACTCTCAAATTGTTATCACTAAGGATTTCAATATCCTCCTCGCCCATCTTATCATCAATCCCCGCGCTATAGGTCATCCCGGAGCAACCGCCGGTGACCACCTTGATCCGAAAATATTTATTTTCGGTTGCGCCTAAATCAATCAAGGCTGTCTTTGCAGCTTCAGTTAGTTCAATATTCATATTTGACTTTCTCCAATTCTAATTTTATCCGGTCCGTTATTTTTTAAGCAATTTCGGACCCCAATCAAACTTCATTTATTATATACGAAAGAGGATTTAAATTATTGGCAATAATGTGGACAAAATTAGTCCATGATAATTAAATGGAAATGATTAGCAGTATATTTTGGGCAATAAAAAACCTGCCAAAAGGCAGGTTTTTTAAAAGTTGTGCGATTAGTAACGACGTCTTCCGCCGCCGCCGCCACCACCATTGTAGCCGCCGCCACCGCCGCGACTGTCTCTGTCAACGCGAGGTTTCGCTTCGTTGACATTGAGGGCGCGTCCGTTCAATTCGGTGCTGTTAAGCGTCGAAATGGCGTTTGAGGCCTCTTCTTTATCGGGCATTTCGACAAAACCAAAACCTTTTGATTTGCC
>JAQBFG010000241.1:0-15987 GCA_032123495.1 Candidatus Zixiibacteriota bacterium
CAGGTCAACACCGTGATGTTTACTTCCGGCTCAACCGGATTACCTAAAGGAATATCGTTTTCTGAATACAACCTGGTTACCAAACGATTCGCGCGTGCGGCTGCTTTGCCTGAAGTTGGCGATAATGAAATACTGCTTTGCTATTTACCATTGTACCATACATTCGGAAGATATTTTGAACTGTTGGGAACAATCTATTGGGGTGGTACATATATTTTCCCCGGAAATCCTTCGACGGAAACCCTGCTAAATCTTCTTTCAAGAATAAATCCGACCGGATTGATAAGTGTCCCAATTCGGTGGCAGCAGATTCAGGAAAAATGTATGGAAGAAGCCGAATCGGTTTCGACAGGCGCAAAAAAGAAAGAAGCGATTCGTAAAGTCATCGGCCAAAGTTTAAGATGGGGTTTATCGGCGGCGGGATATCTTGCTCCATCGGTCTTTAAGTTTTTTAACAATAATGGGGTTAATCTTTGCAGTGGTTTTGGAATGACCGAGGCTACTGGCGGAATAACGATGACACCTCCCGGTGAATATCGGGAAAATTCCATTGGGATACCGCTGCCATTGACAAGTACCCGACTGACAGGCGAAGGTGAGTTGGAAATTTCAGGGCATTATATTGCACATTATCTTGAGGACAAAAAACCGGGTGAAAAGATACCGATTGTATATAATGATAAGGATCGCTATTGGCTTTCCACCGGCGATCTGTTCAAAGTTCTGCCGGATGGACATATGCAAATTGTCGACCGTCTCAAAGATATCTATAAAAACAGCAAGGGCCAGACGATCGCTCCTCAACAGGTTGAGAAAAAATTTGACGGCGTACCTGGAATTAAAAGGATATTTTTGGTTGGTGATGCACGCGAATTTAATGTCCTTTTGATTGTTCCCGATTCTGATGACCCGGTATTACAGGGTTTTAATAACGACGAAGCCAAACGGGAGTACTTTCACCAAATTATATCGAGCGCCAATAAGGATCTCGCCGCCTATGAGCGGGTTGTTAATTTTGATATTCTCGACCGAGATTTTTCGATAGAGAAAGATGAATTGACACCCAAAGGTACTCTGAAAAGAAAAAATATTGAAATCAATTTCAAGGAGATAATAAACGAACTTTATAAGAGTAAATTTATCGAACTCAAATTTGATCAATGGGAAATACATTTACCACGATGGATATATCGTGATCTCGGTATTCTGGAAGACACAATTACAATTTCCGATGGCCGGTTAACGAATATTCAGGAAAAAACTTATATTGTTTTAAGTGAGACTGAGACAGAAAACAAAATTCAAATCGGCGATCTTGTATATGAGATAGAAGGTAATATTATTGATTTTGGCCTTCTGGCGAGACAGCCATCGCTTTGGATCGGAAATTCGTCGTTGATTGAGTTCTGTCCCTGTAAGGAAGGCTGGGATGTCGCCACCGGGGATTTTTCAGGTCGCGTTTTTCTGCCAGGTAATGTTGGAGTAGAAGATAAATCTTCTCGACATAATAAAATCCATATTTTACCCGATAGTACTCTCTCGGCTATTAATTTACAAATTATAACAGCTCTGTTCGGAGAAACCGCTTCTGCCGAAAAGGCAATAAACCGTCTGGCTTCTGAAATCAAGGATACCGATGAGCGGATCGCCGGGGTGATTCGAAAACGACTCGTGGCGCTGGCCAATCACTCTGAATTCAAAATTCGCGCCCTTGCTTATCGGATGCTCCTCCTTGAAGAACCATCGCATGACTATGGTAAGTCTTTGCCGGCGTTTATTGAATCGGGTCTTTCGTTTCTTGATGATCAGTCAATTGCTACTATCGCCCACTCCGATCTTAGCATTCGCCGTCTTTTTGATTTTCGTCGCCGGCTTTTCAATTATAGAATCAAGATGATTTGGCCGGTATCAGAAACGATTCGCAAACAATTTGTTCATATACTTCACCTTTTGGCTGATTTTTCACGATTTCATCCGCAATATTATAATCCGGTCAGATGTGAGTTGGCCAGTTGGGTGCTTCATAAGGATGATCCCGAGTTGTCAAAGATAGCCGAATCTTATCTTGATAGTGTGATTAATCAGTACGAAACAGACCTGGCCATTAAAACAGCTACATACTCTAAAGAGGAGTGGGAATCAAAATTTATTTTCGGGGATGAGTTAACCGAGGATGAAAAGAACAGGTTAAAAGAGGTTTTAATTCAGACAATATTTTTAAAGCAGTCGATTTTACTTGCTTTTGATCAGGATAGTTTTGAACTGGACCATGTTAATCGCGGCGGAATTTGGGTTAGCCGTATAACATCGCGGAGACAGTATCTGAGATACCGCATCAGTATTAATACTAAATTTGGCAAACATTTTGATCTTCAGGTTATTCTAAATGATGACGTCAAATATACTTCAGTGATGGAGACCTTGTATTGGTTATTGACGATCTCTAATCATCCGTATGAGTCCGAGGTTTTGCCGCGTCTGGGATGCTGTCGGCCTGAACTGGGCGCCCGTTCCCTTGTTTATTTCGGCCAATTGACCGTATGGGAAAAAATCCGTGAGTATTCCGAGCGTCGAAGAAACTCATCTTCAGTTGCCGATTTGGCAGCATGGAAAAAACTATATGTCCGGGGATTGACAGCCATTTTTAAAGGATGGAAAATCAGCGGCAAACGGATTGTTCCGGGAGCGATTTATCCCGAGAACTTGATGGTTCCTTATCAGGATTATGTCGAAAGTGCAAAAATATTATCATTGTCAGGTTGGAGAAATTATGATAAACCGATATCACTGATCGCTCCGATTGTCAGGCAGTTTTATCAAAAAACTTTGGCCCACTATCCATGGTGTCGTTCTCTGATTGATATTAATTGGATTTTTGATGCTTGTATTGAAGAGTTGGAGCTGGACGAGGGGCGAGTATTTTTAGATGAATTATTGGAAAATTTGGAAACAGAACCACTTGACTATGACGATACTTTATTAAAAAGCAGTCTGACTTTGTATCTTGATAAGTTGCAAAAAGAACTGTATCTACCTCTGCCGTTATGCAATGCCATTAATCGGTATCACCAATGGGCCGAGATAAATAGCGATGCGACCGCTGAGGCGCGTGAACAGACTATTCATGAACTGCTGCGGCTTTATCGGCTTGATCGCTACCCTGAAATAATCCGATATTTTCTTTATTATAAAACATATTTCTCCAATGCCAGCGAAAAAACTAAAGATGCCTATTCGAGTTTGCTCAACACCATGTATTTGAATCCGAAAAAATCGGCAATGCAGCTAATCGAATTGTCGCAGCTTCAGGCAACTCTTGATGATAATCTGGATAGAAATCTATTCAGCAAAATTATTTTCCCCAAGTCAAATGTTGACAAACAATTGGAGATCATCGCGATTGGCGAAAGCGAGCGTAAACAGGTGATAGTTAAAACTATCATCACCGATAAGTTTGGCGAAAAATATTATATCTCTGAACCAAAACAACCGGCTGAGATCGGACAGTTGTATCGTCTCTTTTTCAAGGAAGGGTACCCCAAAACCGTTACCGAGCGCGATCAATTTTTGTTGGTTTTTGATAGTCAGGATCAGATTGTTGGAGGTTTGTGTTATCGCTATGATGGTGAAGATATTGTGCATCTCGATGGTTCAATTATTACATCTGCTTTGATCGGCAATGGAATCGGATCGGCGTTATTGGAAGATTTCTGTTCGAGAATGACCGAGTTGGGAATCAGGCTGGTGAAGACTCACTTCTTTCTGAGAAAATTCTATACCAAGCGGGGATTCAAAGTCGATTCTCGTTGGGGAGCCTTGGTCAGATTCTTAAATGACTCAAAAATCGAAACCTGAGCTATGGCATTCAAATAGAAAGATTGTCTAACCTTTTTTTAAATTTGCCTCTTTTGTTCTAACGATAACAAAAGCAACCAGGGCAACCAGGAAAAATATTAACAATGCCCAGGCCATCCCGCCGAGTGTCTGAATAATAGTCCGATATACTTCCAGACCCCAAAATTCAGCCGTCAAAACCGGTCTGGCAACACCCTCGGTTTCAGGCATAATAAATCGTTCAAGTTTCCAAATGCTAACACCAGATGAGACACCGACCACAAAAAGTGCAAAGATAAGAAATTTATTCCAGGCAACTGCGATATCCTCGCCAATCAGTCGCATAAAAATCTTATCCACCGATTTACGAAAAAAGAAAATTACCAGCCCCGAGACAAACGCGGCAATGGCTAATGTTACAACCAGCAATAATAAAAATTCCATCCTATCTCCTTTTCCAACAGAATGTTATTCAACAATATACCATTATTTACATAAAACATAAAAATAAAAAATAATCTCTTGAAAATAGAAATTAATGAATTTGTGAAAAATTTCACTTGACTTTTCAATTATTATCATTTTACTATACTTTAAAACTGCTTGTCTTTTAACAGGTTGCGCTTAGAAAAATGAAAGTTTCGACAAGAGCCAGGTATGGATTACGCTTAATGGTTGAATTGGCCAGAGAGCTCAAAAAGAACAATATTGTTCAGTTAAATAAAATAGCAAAAATTACACATTTATCAGAAAAATATTTGGCGCAATTGGCGATATCATTAAAAGAGGCGGGGCTGATTATTGGTGTCTCTGGAAAAAAAGGGGGATACTTACTTGGGAATAAGCCGGAAGAAATAAAAATTCGACAAATAGTAAGTGCCTTAATCGGACCGATCAGTTTAACTGATTGTGTGAACAGTCCAGAGATTTGTCTTAACTACAGTTTTTGCGAAGCAAGAACGATCTGGACGATCTTAAGTGAACGGATGCATGAAATTCTAGATGAATTTACGCTGGCTGATTTGATTAATAAGGATAGCATGAAAGCTATCAGGGAAAATTACTCCCGAATGCCGCTTTTAAATCCCGATTTTATCCTGGCCAAAGACAATCTTGAAGTGACTAATATTTGTCCTGCCAAAAAAAGAAAAGATATAAACTTACAAGTAAGAAAAATGAAAATAAGCAATAATTATTATAATTAAAGGACCTTACGAGATGATACTCAACATTGTTTCTTATCTGTCAATTCTGATTTTTTTGATAACGGTTTTATATCGTTTCATTAGAATCGCAAATACACCGGCGCATCTTCGATGGGATTTATATCCGGTACCACACGAAGGTTTTAAAAAGGCAAAGTATGGCGGTTCATATTATGAAGAATTGGACTGGTGGACAAAACCAAGGCATGTTTCAAAAGCAAGTGAACTGGCTGTCATGCTCCCGGAAATTATTTTTCTTAAAGGTGTCTGGGAAGCAAATAGAGGATTATGGTTCTGGTCATGGGCCTTTCATTTTGGTCTGTATCTTGCAGTATTTATGGCTGCTCTGGTGGTTGCATCGGTAATCATCGGACCGGCTATTACCATTGGTGTGATACTTACTAAAATCGCAGGGATATCAACTATACTGGGATATATTCTTGGCGGTATCGGCTGTTTTGGAATGATTTTCAAACGTCTTTTTGATAAAAAATTAACGATGTTTACAACAGCCGGATCGATTTTTAATCTTGTTTTTATTCTGGCAATTTTTGTCACCGGTCTCAAAGCTATCTCCGAAGTGAATCTGTTTACCACTGATCAGAGTAGTTTGATTGGTCAAATGCAGATGTTTGTATCCGGATTAGTTGGCTTTGAAAGTGTCCCGCTCAACAGTTCTGTCGTTTGGCATATTGGCGTCACCCTGGCATTTTTGGTTTATATGCCGTTTACCCACATGGCTCATTTTGTTTTGAAGTGGTTTACCTATCATGGTATCAGATGGAACGACGAACCTAACACGGCCGGCTCGGCACTTGAAAAAGATCTTATCAAATCTCTCCATTTCAAACCGACCTGGGCCGCCAAACATGTCATGGCCAATGGTAAAAAGACCTGGGTTGATATTGCAACTGATGAGGTATACAAAGATGAAAAATAAGAAGCTTAAAATATCAGATTTTAGCAAAAAGTCTGAACAACTGGCTCATGTTGATTTACAGGACTTGACCCCACTCCCGCCGCCTTATGATAAAATTGAAGATGAACCGGTCTGGGGTAAAATCAAACCGGAATTTAGAGAAACTCACGAGTGTACTCTCGATGATACCGTGGCTGTTGGAATTCCTAAACCAAAAACTCCCGAAGAAGAAAAAGAGCTGGTTGATAAATTTGTTTCGGGACTTCAAAAACTGTTTGAAAAGGAAAACAACTGGCCGTTTCTTCAACAACTGATGTTAACTTTAGAGCATTGCGCCAAATGTCAGACCTGTGTCGATGCCTGCCCGATTTATGAAGCCTCGGGCAAAAATGAAATATATCGTCCGACCTATCGCTCCGAAATCTGGCGCCGTATCGTTAAAAAATATGTTCAGAAAAAGCCGTTTGCTTCCTTCACAGATGGTGATATTGATTTGAACTGGACAACAGTCTCGCGGTTACTTGAGTTATCTTATCGCTGTACTATCTGTCGCCGTTGTGCGCAAACCTGCCCGGTTGGAGTCGACAATGCTCTAATAACTCATGAACTACGCAAAGTGTTTTCGCAGGAGATGGGTATTGCTGCTAAAGAGATTCATGAAAAAGGCTCTATGCTCCAATTGAAGGTAGGCTCCTCGACCGGAATGAACTCCGAGGTGGTAAAAGATAATATTGACTTTATCGATGAAGATATGACGGATTTAACCGGCATTGAGGTTAAATCACGCTGGGATGTTCAGGGTGCCGATGTTATGCTGCTGCATAATGCCGGAGAAATTATTGCCTGGCCGGAAAATCCGGGTGCCTTTGCTATCATTCTCGAAGCAGCTGGAATCAACTGGACCTTATCATCGGAAACTGTCGCTTACGATGGCATTAACTATGGCTTATGGTATGATGATACCCAGCTTGCCAAAGTGGCTATCAAACATGCCCAGGCGGCGCAAAAACTTGGTGTCAAAAAGATAGTTGTAGGTGAATGCGGTCATGCTCATAAAGCGCTAACGGTAATTGCCGATCGTGTTTTAACCGGTGATTTAAACATCCCCCGTGAAAGTGCGATGACACTGCTCGAAGATATTGTCTTCAGCGGCAAAATTAAATTCGATCCGTCACGAAACGATTTTCCAGTCACCCTTCATGATCCGTGCAATATGGTCAGACTGATGGGTATTGTTGAACCGCAAAGACGAATCCTCAGATATCTCTGTCCGCAGTTTAGAGAGATGACCCCGCATGGTGTTCATAATTATTGTTGCGGCGGTGGTTCCGGTTTTGCGATTATGTCGGCTCATAATTTTACAAATTGGAGAGTTTCTGTTTCGGGAAGGAAAAAATTCAAACAGATACTGGATGCCTATTCCGATTGCCCCGGTCCAGAGACCAAAAAATATCTCTGTGCCCCCTGTTCCAACTGTAAGGGTCAGATCAGAGATATATTCCAGTATTATAACGCCAAAGAAAAATCTAATCTTATCTATGGCGGACTGGTTGAACTTATTGTTAATGCAATGGTTGATGTTAAACCAGGATTTATTTCCTGGGAGGATGCCTTCTAAGATTATATTTTTGGAACTATGTGTAAAACTGCCGGGTGTTTTACCCGGCAGTTTTTTTTATAATTAATTTTAGTTATTAAGAAGAGTTAACAGTTCAGATATGTTTTGTATTATCGGAATATCTTCCGGCCATTGATCGGGGTAGGTCTGTTTTTTGCAATATTTAATAACCGGAATCAAACCTGCTTTTTGAGCACCAAGTGCGTCTAATCGATATCTATCTCCGACATAAATAATATTGTCAGCCGGTAAATCCATCATTTTTATTCCGGCTTCAAAAATAGATGGATGAGGCTTTCGGAATGTATATTGTGATGAATAAATCTGAAAATCAATGTACTTTTTCCAGCCAAATCTTTCCAAATCATTTTCGTGAAGAAATGCGGGATAGATCGTATTTGAAATTATTCCAATTTTGTAATTTCTCTTTTTAAGTTCATCGAGTGTGTGAATAATACTTTCTTCGATGATTTGTTGCTTTTGTTCGATTTCATATACCGCTGCGATAAAAATACGACTGCACTTTGATGAATATTTAACCCCATAATCATCAAGCAATTCCCCAACAACATCAACTATATTCCAGCTAAGCATGGCATCAAAAGAACGGCTGCGGTATTCCTCTTTTTTGGTTAGGTATAAAGAGACAAAACTATCAAAATCAGGGAGACCAATATTATCGGACTTTAGTCTTGAATAGCCGGTTTGTAAAGCCTCTTGTCTGATTTCGGGCCATCCGGTTTCTTTATAATCAATGAGCGTATATCCAACATCAAAAATTATTCCGCGAATATTAGAAAATACCATAACCAAGCAAGCCTCCCAAAAGCGTTAATATAACCATTCAACGGTTACCGTATCACCGTTTTGTTTCGATCTTTCTGATTCGTCAAGCATGATGAATCCGTTGATACCTTTGACCGAAGACAAACGTCCCGAATCTTGTCTGGGGACCGGTGTCGCCACCACACCACCGCTGCCATTACTCTTCAAAAAGGCGCCGATCATACCAAACCTAGTTCCCTTAAGATTTATTTCCCCATTGAGGATAGCCATCGTTTTAAAAGAATCATGAGGTATATCCATCAGGCAATGTATAATTCTTTTAATATGCAAATGATACCCTGCCACAACTCCGACAGGATTTCCGGGAAGCGCCACCAGCCAGCTTTTACCAAGCTGCGCAATCAGTGCCGGTTTACCCGGTTTGACCTTGACCTTATGAAACAGAATAGTACCGCCAATCTCTAAAATAACTTTGGGGATATAATCAAAATCGCCCATCGACACCCCGCCGGATGTAATCACCAGGTCATATTTATTGAGGCAGCTTGTCAGAGTTTCTTTTAATGCCTCAATTTTATCAGGAAGAATTGTATCTATCTGCTCCACCGGATAACGATCAGCTTTCAGTAAGGTCAGCAAAGTTGTTTTATTGGAATCAAATCGTTGCCCATAGCGCCTCTCCTGGCCCGGTTCAACAATTTCAGTACCGGTTGACATTACTGCAATTTTTGGATATGGTACAACTTCAATTTCGATCAGACCAATCGAAGCTAATACTCCGCAGTCAACTGCAGTCAAAATCGTCCCGGTTTCAAATAGTATTTCATTTATTTTGATGTCATCGCCCTCTGGCCTGACAAACATCCCTTTAGTGCCTTTGTCCGAAATGATGACTTCACTGTTAGTTATTTCAACATCTTCAATTTTTATAACCGTGTCGGCCCCGTTCGGAAGTGGTGCCCCGGTCATGATTTTAACCGCGAATCCCTGCTTCAATTCAGGAATAGTCTTTTCCCCAGCCGCGATAGTAGCCTGAAGTGGAATATTGTATGGTGCATCATCTAATAAATCATCATATCGAAAAGCGACTCCATCCATAATAGAGCAGTTAAAATCAGGAACATTAATAGATGATTTTATGGTCTTGGTCAGACGGCATCCAACAGCATTGCAAATCGGGACTATTGCGCCATCAAGCGGAAACACCGCGTTATTGATTTTTTCTATTGCTTCGTTTAATGTTATCATTCCGACACCTATACAGAGATAAAAAGGTGATGAACAAATCTGGTAAAATTATTTTTGCTCATAATCTATGATCTTTTCTTTTAATGATATGTCATTTTGCAGATTTGTATTTTTCATTTTTGCAAAATTATTATTATTTTTATTCATTATCATTGCAACTGTCCAACCAATCACAAACCCGATAGCGATATTCACGGCAAGACAGATACCGGCAGTAAGAATTACAATAAAAAATTTGTCCTTTTCAGATTGATCCTTGGCCACCAGAGCCAATTCCATGCCGCTGAACATCAACAGTACTCCAAGAATACTCATTGGGTAATTAGTTATCAATATCAGCAATGATCCTCCAAATAAAACGGCAAAAAGCATTTTGACCAGACCGAGAAAGACAACACTTCCTCCGGTGCGAGCACCGAATCTGTACTGTGCCGCCAAACCGCCGGAACCGTGGCACATCGGCATCCCGCCAAAAGGGCAGGCTATCAAATTCATCAGTGCGACACTTATCGTAACTTTGCGAGGATCGAGCGGTCGTTCGGGAAACAGATCGGCCGATAGCACACTGACCGCAATGACAGAATTTAGGAGCGTTAATGGGATTTGTGGAATTGTACCCCGCCAGAAACCGGTCAAAAATTCACTTCCATTTGGAATATGAAGAGTCGGCCATTCCCAGCCGAGCGTTAAACCTGACATTATATCCGGCTTTGATAAAAGAAGAAGAATCCCCCCAAGCGAAAAAATAATTAGCGCTCCCGGGAATTTCTTTTTGTTGGCCGTTAAAATAAGTAAGGCAAAACATAGAAACCCGACTAAAATCGAATCAATCGCGAGCCAGATACCGGTGTCAACCACCATTGAAATACCTTTGATAAGCAGCTTAAGGCCGATGGCCAATTGCAGTCCGCGAACAATTGTCATCGGGATATATTTTCTTAGAATATCAATCGTTCCGGTCAGGGCAAGTATCAACAAAATCAACCCGGCGCATATCCCGGCGGCGATAATCATATTTTGACTCAGACCCTCGGTAATAGCAATTGCGACAATTGATTTCATCGGTTGAACAGGTATCGGTATCCCAAACATCACCCCCGATGCAACATGCATCGCACCCGAGAAAAAGAGAATATGACCAAGATTCATTCCACTGGATATAACCAGACCGGCGACAAGCGGCAAAAAGGTACCCATATCGCCAAGCGAACCGGAAATCTCAGATCGGTTAAATCTTAGATTTAGTTTTTCAAGCAGCGCCTTCAGTACTGTCCTCTTTTCTAACCCAGTCACCACTTTTTCCGCCCGATTTATTTTCGAGGCGAATCTGTCCGATCACCATTTCTTTATCAACACTTTTTCCCATATCATAAATCGTTAATGCCGCAACCGAAACTGCTGTCAGCGCTTCCATTTCAACACCGGTTTTGTATGATGTCTTCGCGGTAGCTCTGATTTTTACCGATGGTGGGCTATTATCTATCTCAAGATCAATTGAAACTTTGCTTAGCGGAATTGAATGGCATAACGGAATTAATCGATCGGTATTTTTGGCCGCCAATATTCCGGCGATCCGGGCAGCCGCAAAAACATCACCTTTTTTTAATCCATTTTCACGAAGTAATTCCAATAATTTCGGGGAGACAGTAATACGACCGGAAGCAATTGCTGTCCGTGAAGTGACCTTTTTATCTTCAATGTCTACCATCGTTGCTTCGCCGGTCTTGTTTAAATGTGTTAATTTACTATTGCTCATTATTTGTCTACCTTTTCACCGGCAATAAGTCTGACGGCATGATCGAGTATTGGCGCAAGTACTTCAAGATTTTCCACAGCTCCTTTGGGATTGCCCGGCAAATTAATAATAAGCGAATTATTGGCAACACCAACAACTCCGCGAGAAAGCATCGCATTGGGCAATATCTTTAGTGACGACGCCCGCATCGCCTCTTCCATACCAGGAACCCGCCTGCTGATTAATTCCAATGTTGTTTCCGGGGTAACATCGGTAGGAGCCAAACCGGTTCCGCCGGAAGTCAGGATCAACGGGATCTCTTCGGCTATCCACCACTTCAATGTTGCTCTGATTTTATCTCTTTCATCGGGAACGATTGCGGTACTTTCAACTTTGAACAGCAATTTTTCAATTCTCTCTTTTAATAATGGAATTGTTTCATCAGGTCGAACACCGCTAAATGCGCGATCGCTGCAAATTAAAATTGCGCATTGCAAAGAATTGATATGTTCCAATTTTGCCATCATACTCTTCCTCAGTTCGAGAAGTTTATTATTACAAATATATTACGTAATCTATACCGGACTTATTTAATCCAATATATATTATTGTGTGATAGTGTTTATTAGAACTGTGGAGAATTTTAATTGTTCCGCTATAAGATATAAAGTATCAGATAAACGGCCACACCTGATAATGAAACAAATATCCAGATAAACCAGTATTTTTATTTCCAATTATTTTCCACTATCTCCGTATAGTATTGGAAATTAATCACTAATTTGGAGTTTATATGTCACTAAGCCCAGGTAAGGTATTGGGGCCGTATGAAATAATTGAGCAGGCCGGAGCCGGCGGTATGGGGGAAGTTTACAGAGCCAAAGATACTCGGCTGGACCGCACGGTTGCAATCAAAATCCTACCGGCTAATATCGCTGGTAATTCGGATTTTAAGGAAAGATTCGAACGGGAAGCAAAAGCGATCTCCAGTTTGAATCATTCCCATATTTGCACCCTCCATGATATAGGCCAGGAGAATGGAGTCGATTATCTGGTGATGGAATTTCTCGAAGGAGAAACACTTGCAGAGAGACTAAAAAAAGGGCCAATTCCTTATGATGAAATGCTCCAGATTGCGGTACAGATTGCAGGCGCCCTGGATTCCGCTCATCATCAGGGGTTGATTCATCGCGATTTAAAACCTGGCAATGTTATGCTTACCAGCGAGGGGGCCAAGCTATTAGATTTTGGTCTGGCTAAAGTCCAGTTTGGAAACGGCAACCAAGGGGAAACGGCGATTACGCAGACAACACCTTTGACCGGCGTAAATACCATTCTTGGGACGATGCAATATATGGCACCTGAACAACTCGAGGGAAAAGAGGCTGATGCCCGCTCTGATATCTTTGCCTTTGGGACTGTTTTGTATGAGATGTCAACTGGGAAAAAGGCTTTTGAGGGGAGTTCAAGCGCAACTTTGATTGCCGCCATTATCGAACGAGAACCGATCTCTATCTCTGTTATTATGCCGATGACACCGCCCTTGTTTGAGCGGCTGGTCAAAAAATGTCTTTCAAAAGACCCGCGCAAACGCTGGCAGTCCGCCTCGGATCTATCTGATGAGCTTCGCTGGATGTCGCAGGCAGGCTCTCAGGTCGGCCTTCCTGCCCACCTTGCTGCCCGGCGGAAATTCAAATTTGATCTCGCCCGCGTAATTGGAGCGGCTGCAATATTAAGCACTTTGATACTCGCCTATCTGTTCTATGCCGAAAAGACCAAACCGGCAATGGAAATGCCAATTGCCCGCTATACAGTGAATATTAAGCAGGGGTTGACCAACATCTTTTGGCCGCGTATTTCGCCCGATGGAAAGTCAGTCGCTTTCCATGCCGACGATTCCCTCGGTACAAATAGAATCTGGATCAGGCCGATTAATTCACTCGAGGCTTATCCTCTTTTGAATACTGAAAACGCCAAACGTTTCTTTTGGTCGCCGGACGGCAAAAATGTCGCATTTTTTGTTGGTAATCAGCTGAAACGAATTCCTATTAGTGGCGGACAGGCGCAACTTGTTTGCCAGGGTCCAACGGGAGCAGATGGTTGTTGGAGTAGTACTGATTTGATTATTTTTGACGGAGATGCTAATGACACGATGAAAATTGTTCCGGCTGGTGGTGGGCTGGCGCGGCCGGCTACTCTGATCGATACGACCACTGGTGAAATTGGCTACGCCTGGCCCTGGTTTCTACCAGATGGCAAGCACTTTCTCTTTACGACCTCCGTTCGCCGATCTGGCGAAAACTCAGGTCCTCTAAACAGAATAAAACTTGGGTCTGTCGATTCTACCAGTTCTATCACGCTCTATGATCTGAATCAGGATGTAGACCGGATTGAGTATACTAATGAAGGGTATATTCTCTATGTGTCGCAAAATAATCTGATCGGTCTTCCATTTGATGCCGACAATCTCAAAGTAACCGGTGAGCCGAAACCGATTGCAATGAACATTGGTACGGCTGATAACACATACGCTTTCAGTGTCACTGATAACGGAACTCTTTTATACCAGACAAACAATCAGTCATCATTGAGCGAACTCGCCTGGGTGGACAGGGATGGTACAAAAATAGAAACGGTTGGACAGATGGGCAAATATTTCGACATCGCTCTTTCGCCCGATGAAAGCAAAATCGCCTATTCGTCAATAGATGATGGCGCCGACGCGAATGATATTTGGATTTATGATCTGAAACGTAATGTGCCGACTCGTTTGACCTTTGATCCGGCGGCTGAAGGCGCACCGGTTTGGTCACCAAACGGGGAAGAGGTTTACTTCGGCTCGCTGAGAAATGGGGCGTTTTTTAGTATTTATAAAAAGGATGCCAATGGTCAGGGAGATGCCGTTCAGGTATATGCGACCGACAGCAGCCATAACGCGCCGAGTGGTTTTGTACCCAAAGGTAATAAACTTCTGATTCATATGGTTTCCAACGGTTGGGATATTGGCATTTTATCTCTTGATGAGAGCAAGCAGGTCGATATGCTGGCTAATAGTTCATTTTTTGAAGCGATGGCCCGAGTTTCACCTAATGGACAGTATGTGGCTTATGTCAGTAATGAGTCAGGCCGTCGTGAAGTTTATGTAAGAAAATTGGATGGTACCGGAGGCAAGTGGCAAATTTCTACCGAGGGTGCGGACAATCCTCGATGGAATGGGGATGGTACTGAACTTTTCTATATGACCCGGGATAATAAAATTAAAGCTGTCAAGGTAAGTACCGGTGGAACCTTCGAAGCGGGGAATCCGGTCGAATTGTTTGAACTTCGCTTTCAATATCCCGGCACGGTTAATATTCCTTATGATGTCTCAGCCGATGGCCAGAAGTTTCTGGTGAATGGCCGACTATCAGAATCGGATCCGGGTGAGATCGTCGTCGTCCAGAACTGGGCCGAAGAGTTCAGGAGTCATTGACCTGATGTAATTATTCAAAAATTTTATCAGTCATTTAATTCTCCCGACAAGAACAGGAAAATCATGATTTAGGCCAAGGTAAAAAATATTCTATATTAATTACAGCAATTCAATTGTCCATTATGCAATACATGGAAATTGAGAATTACAATATCTGCCAAACCGATAATATCATCACAGTCAAAATCAGCCACACTTTTTACTTCGGGTTCAGGACCATTATAAAAATAATAATTAATCAACCATACGAGGTCCGTAACATCCACCTGAGCATCCAAATTAATATCTCCGCAATAAAAACCTACAAGAGCCCCAATATCATTTCGGGTACCGTTGATATCATTAAAAAACGGATCAGGATCGCCAGCGTCAATACAGGGTGAAGCAGGCAAAAGATTATAATCATTTGCATTGGCGTTCGCAAACAGCGGGTCATTATTCATAATAGCTTCTATAATAGTAACCGTACCAATATAGTCCCCGCCCTGGCATTGCCATGTCAAATTGTATGAAGCAATCGCAGAACCATCGGTCCATGCATAGATACCATTAACAGGGGCAAAGGCAATTATATTATTTCGAAGCTCCACGGTTCCGGGATGTTGATTTATAAAACCGGAATACTTTTTTGGGATTATCGTATTGTTATAGAATATTGAGTTTGCATAAAGACTTCTAATGTCGCCAATTCCCTCATTGTCATAAGATATATTATAGCATATTGTGTCATTTTCGCTATGTTCCAAATGAATGGCGGCGCCATATGTTCGGGCCTCATTCTCAAAAATAAGATTGCCCTTGATCATAGCGGCCGTAGTGTAATTAAGATCTATACCGCCACCGTCATTCCCATTGTCACTTACATTACCGGTAATAATATTATTTAAAATAGTTGGTGAAGAACCATTACAATAAATTCCGGATTTACCACCACCGGTTATTGTAAAGCCCGATATTGTTGCACCTTTTGGTTCATCTGATACAAAATATATTACTGCCTGATTTGATCTGATTGTGTAGGTTCTCCCAACAAAAGTAGTATCGCTGTCTTCTGCTGAATTAATTGATCTCTCCTCGGCCAGCGGTGCTTCAATTATTGTAATCTCAGGTCCATCGCTGCTGGTCAACAAAACTCTTTTGCCAGGAAATCCACACTTTCGGCATAACGAC
>JAQBFG010000242.1:0-3396 GCA_032123495.1 Candidatus Zixiibacteriota bacterium
ACGCAACGTTTTCGATAACCCGACTATGTCCCCAGGCTAATAATTTATTAAGATTTCTGATTTTCTGGTAAAGCTGATTATATTTTTCAGGACCAATAACCACAAGCGTATGAACAAAATTATCGGTGATCCAATCCGAAAGTTCCAGAATTTTTTTGTCGGTTATTTTTTTTGAATCTCTGATGCCGTTCTGCTTTAAACGGTTTGCTTCGGATTCATCGGCCAGAACACCGGCGATCACCAAAGGGCCGAAAAAATCGCCCTTCCCTGATTCGTCAATTCCGAGAATCTTCCCGGCCTCTAAATTATTTGCCGGCCCGCTCAATATAATCGCCGGTTCGAGTGTCAATTTTTATTTTATCACCTTCATTGATAAACGGCGGCACCTTCACCTCAAGGCCGGTTTCGACCTTGGCCGGTTTAGTAATATTGGAAACCGAATCGCCCTTGGCGGCCGGTTCCGATTCAATAACGGTCAGAATCACCGAGGCCGGAAGTTCTATTGAGATTGGATCACCCTTATAGAGCAAAACATTATACTCCAAATTCTCAAGCAGGTACCATTTGGTATCGCCGAGGACCTCACCGGAAATCAAAATCTGCTCAAACGATTTGGAATCCATAAAGGCATATTCATCATTTTGAGAGTATAAATATTGCATATCGGTATTAACAAGATCCGGTTCGTCAAAAGACTCGGTCGTTAAAAATGATTTCTCCACTACGGAGCCGGACAGAAAATTCTTCATCTTTACTTTGATATGGGGACGCCCGCGGCCCATTTTTACATGTTGAAAATCGACAACAACATAAGGGCTACCCTCATACATCAGTTTTTTGCCTTTTCGTAGCTCACCGCTATTTATCATCAAACCTCCGGTATTTATTATTTAGAAAGGTAAATATAGACTATTACTATAAAACAGGCAACTGATTTATTCCAGAGAGCCCTCAATCGAATGCTCAACTGATAGTTTTGAATTTGTGATTGATTGTGGAAGTGAAATTGAAAAGATTGTGCCACCATCAGGGTTGTCTCTAAAATCGACAAATCCCTTATGCAAAGAAATGATTTTCTGAGCCAACGGCAAACCCAAACCAGAACCGGATGGACTACCAGAGTAAAACGGCGTGAAAATATTATCTTTGTCGGTCTCTGAAATCCCGGAACCATTATCTATAATTTCCAGTCTGAAATTTTCATGCGATTGAATATATCTGATTCTTATCTCACCAATCCCGGTATCATACGATTTGCAGGCATTATCAGTTATATTTGACACCGCCTGCTTTAGAAGTAATGGGTCTCCATATACGAAAATTTTATCATCTGAACCTGCTTCAAAAATAAGACTTACATTGGGAAAACGGTGTTTACTTGACTCAACAATCTCATTGACAAATTCAGCGAGAACAATCATCTCAAAGGAAGCGTGAAGCGGCCGGGCAAAATCAAGGAATCGGGCAATAAGAGCCTCCGCCTGCATTGCTTCATTAGTGAGGAAATTTATATTTTTCCGAGAGTTTTCATCGACGACTCTTTTTTCTATCAACCTGGCAAAGCCGACAATCGCCGCAGTGGAATTACGCAGTTGATGAGCCAATCCGGCCGACATCTCGCCAATTGTGGCCATCCTTTTGTTGAGCTCCAACTCTTCAAGAATCGTGATAAATTCTGTTTGATCATTTATAATAACGGCACAGCCAATATTGTCTCCGGTGCTATCTATCAACGGCGATATCGATACTGCCAACACCAGTGCCTCATCATCTTTCGAAACAATTTTGATTTCCTGATTGGCAAAAATCTCCTTGCTATTAAAATACCGGTTTATCAAACTATTTAATTCCGGGTGATCTGATACAAGATTCTCATATTCGGTTCCAATCAAAGAAGAGATTTGAAGATCAAATATATTTCCTGCCGCGCGATTGATAGTCGAAATTTTTCGGTCGGCATCAAGAGTAATTATTCCAGCATTGATCGATTTCAGGATATAATCATTATAAACTTCCAGATCGGCGGCTCGTTGCATCACGATCTTATTGAGCGCAACCAGTTCATTTTCCTTGTTGCGCAGATCTTTAATTATCTCTTCATAGGAACTAATAAGTTGGCCGACCTCATCTTCATTGTTTTTATCATAATGTCCCGATTTTTCTGCCTCTTCTTTTAATCGATCAAATGGATACAAAACGGTATGAACCAGCCTGATTGAAACAAACACAATTACAATCGCAGTCAGGAAACCGAAAAAGACAAGGATCCTCATTGCATTTTCTATCGGTCCCAGAATACTGCTTGGTTTGGAAAGTATTACCAGATATCTGGAACCAAGATGTTCAGTTGGAAAAAGAAGCTGATAGACATCGCTGCCGCTTTGATGACGATAGACTGGCTGGTTGGTCAGCAACCCAGTCAACTCGGCCGATTTAAAAGTACTGTCAACCTTCAAAAAAGATGAATCAAGGCTTATTTCATTTTTAATGGAAATAAATTTTTTGTAATCTAATTGTATTATATCAGTTCTGCTGAGTCCATACTTTTCTTTAATATTTTGTTCCAGCCCCGACGGTAAAACATCTCTATTGAGACGGGTCATTGAATTCGATACAATAACGGCCGCCTCGGTCAGTTCTTCCCTGATTTGTTCTTCGACCGTCTGCCCTACCCGATAAAGAGTATAGTGCGCGGCAATATCCAGAATTGCCAATAAAAGAACAATAAGAATCAGGCCCAACCGTATTTCCAGCCGGAATTCTCTTGGTTTTGGTTTTTTACTCATCTATATAATTATCGACACAGAATTGATTTAGATTAAGAGAAGATAAGAACTGTCTCAGGCAAAGAAGAAATTATTCAAATAAAATGAAATAATATTATCGCCATAAATTATGGCAATAAGAGCGGCCGCCGCCAGAAAAGGTCCAAATGGTATCACCCGAGTCGTACGAATATTTTTGGAGATTATCATCAAAACTATCGAAACAAAAAGCCCGATGACCGCTCCGCCAAAAAATATTATTACAACCTTCTGCCATCCCAGAAAGGCTCCCAGCATGGCGGTCATTTTGATATCTCCCCCGCCCATACTCTCTTTCTTGAATAACCAGTCCCCAAGAATTGCAATCAGATACAAGACGCCGCCGCCAACAACCAATCCAATCAGGGCGCTGATAATTCCAATACTATCCGGCAAAAACGAAACGGCCAGTCCTATTATCATTCCGGGAAGGGTGATTGAATCGGGGATTATCTGAAAATCAATATCGACAAAAAATATTACAATCAAAGCCGATGACAGAAAACTAAAGATCAAAAAGTTATAGCTCACTCCAAATTGATAAAAGAAAAAAAGCCAGGCAAAGCCATTTAAGAGTTCAACCAGTGGATAC
>JAQBFG010000243.1:0-7176 GCA_032123495.1 Candidatus Zixiibacteriota bacterium
TGTCGAGAGAACCAAATAGAACCATCAAATTGATCAATATTGTGATTATTTTCACAATATATTCCTGCTTTGTCGTCGCAACAGATACCGATGACAGTCCTTAAATATGACTTAATCTTGTGATATTTTTCACAATATTACTTTTTACGGCAATTAATACCATCGGAATATTCGGAATATATGGACACTCAATTCCCAAATGAACCCCAATAACACAAAATATTAAGATCCCCATAAATCCCCAGTTTGGACAAATTGAACTAAAAACAGCCTCAACATTGTGAATGTATTCACAATATAAATCAATTCAAAAAGCCAATTATGGATATACAGCGGCTATAGCAGAAGTAAAATTTGTGATTACTTTCACAATATAACTTACTCGACAAGTCACATATAATTTGATTTCAGGAAATATCTCAGTTGACTTTGTGAACATTTTCACAAAAAACACCAAAAGGAAGAACCAATATTGGGGAATAAATTAAAATAATTCATTTCAGTAAGAATAAGTGATTTCATAATTTTTGCCATTTTGTCAAAAATAGATTTCTCAAATTTGTGATTAATTTGTTGCCAGATTGTGAAATTATTCACAATATAGAGACGGCAATACTGCCCAAAACTGGCTTTAAAGAAGGTTGAATCGAACCTCAAATCAGCCCTAAAATTTATATGAGAGGCCACCTGAGATTAAATATAGGCGGCTGTTATCGCCTTCATTTTCATGAAATTCGAGATCAAATGACAGCAAAATATCGAAATTAAGATCTCCAATAATTGCAGCGCTGCCGATAAAATTGGCCCGTTCAAACAGAAAATCGGACCGGTAATCTGAATCATTTTTATAAATCCGCTTTCCAAATTTGTTTTCTATCATAAAAAACAGCTTCTTTTTTCCAAAATAATCGGCCCCAATTGTAGCCATAATTTCAGTATAATCATCGTCATTTGAGTAATCAGAGGAGATATTTAGCAGCTCTATTTCCGGTCCCAAAAAAGCCGAAAACGACGAATATAAACCAAAATTCCGTCCGGCCAAAACGGCCAAACGAGCCAGATAATAATCATCGTTTATAAAATCATCCTGCGCAAAATTGAAATATTCAACATTCTGTTTGGCTGTCAGGAAGTTATTTTTACCTAATGGTATCTTAATATCGCTATTGAGATTCAGTAATATATAGTCATCCCGGCTGTCTGGTTGGCCATAATTTCTCGATTCGAGACCAAAATCTGCGGTCAAATAAGCCCCCAAAACAGTCCCAAAATAGCCGAGATTTCCTCGAAAAAGAGTATAATCGAGCTGATTTGAATCAGGAACATCTCTTATTTCAATGGCCGAATTGAACGAAATTGAGTTAAAATCATTAGTAAAAAGACCAAATCCAAGCTCCATTCCATATCTGGAATAATTATATATATATGTCTCAACCGTGTCAAAATTGACACTTTCCATATAAATCCGGGACCGCAGATCGATATTATTTGACAGTTGAAAACGGTAATCGAGATGGCTATTTAAAATCATCAGCTCTTCACCGGGAGCAGAATCACCTTTATAATTCTCTTTTTTTTCCAATCTGAAATTGCCCTCAAGCCGGCTTTTTTGCCATTTTTTATCTACCCGGCCAGACCCGAGTAACCGAAACAGTTCGCCTGTCTGCTCCCATCCGATTTCATAGTTTTGCCTAAAATTACTATTTCCCGGATTAGAATTATAACTCAAAAAGATAAAGCCTTTTTTGTCATCAAGATAATCTTTTTTCAACAGAATGGAATTCAGCGATGAATCAGGGCTCAGACCCAGGCTATCAGATTCAAGGAAATATTCCTGTGATATATAATCATAACCAACCCCGGCCCGTAAATTAAAACCGCCGGAGCTGTCGGCAAAAACAGTTCCGGCATTTATAATAAATAGACAAAGGGTCAGAGAAATAAGTCGAATTATGTGCAGCAAACCTTATAACCCCGCTAACTTTTTGGCCTTTCTCAAGTTGATTTGGGCCGCTTTAATATTGGCGGCGCAAGCTTCGGAGTCGCCAGCTTGGCATAGACGCTCCGCTTTTCTGAGACTATTCTCCGCCGTTTTTAGCAGTTTTTGGGCCTTTTTATTGCCATTTTCTCTAATTAAAATCGACGCTCTATCCATCTCCGCCTGAAGTCGATTTAACTGCTCGGTCTGAAAATCGGTACCCTGACAGATTTCGATAACAGCATTAAGGCGTTGATTCATTGATCTGAGCCTGTTTTCAAGCCCTTCAAATTCCTTGTTATTTTGTTCTCTTTTAATATTTTCAAATTGGTTTTTCACTTCGTTTAGTGTCTGTTCGGCTCTTTCACTGCCGCAATTTTGTATCATATTTTCCAGGCGAAAAATCTTATTTTCAATCCTGCTGATCTGGCTCGATATCTGCTCCATATTACCATTCATTTCTTTAACCCGTTCGATCAGCCTTTTGAGACTGTTTTCGACCTGTCGCGACAATTTAAGAGCTGGTCGCAGCTGCTGATTATGATAAAATTCACGGGCGCGACGTTGATTTTCACGAGCGGTATTATAGAGCGATTCGATCTTTTGTCCGGCATCGATCGGCATATTCGTCCTGATTCGATCAAGAAGTTTTTCCGTTTTTTCAAGCTGGCGGCGGACTAGATTCTCATTTTCATTAGCCTGCTGGTTAAGCAAACCGGCATTTTTAGCTTGTTCTCTTGCGGATAATGTCAAAGTCAACCCTGCTGCAAATTCCCTGTTATTACCTCTATCTCTGGCTCGCCCCTGAATCTCTTCTGCAAGTCTCAATAATTCATGTCCCTTATCAATTCCAGAGCCTGAAATGATATTTCGAACATGATTGATAACTTCATCAGTATTTCTAAACTCCTGCTCAAAACGATTTTGAGTCTGTTGCTGTTGCATTTGACCATAAACCAGCGATGGAATCAAAAAGCCGGCAATCATAAAGAGTACTAACATCTTTGACAATTTTTTCATAATTTTCTCCTTTTTTAAATTCAGAGAAATAAACATCAATCTTTGTGCCAAATTTGAATTCATTTTATTTGACTGTGCCACAAGTAGTTATAATTATTCCACAAAATATTTTCACAAATGTCCGTACCTTCTGGTACTATTTGACCGCTATTGTCCATTTAATTGGTGAAATTTCATCCTTGAATATAACCTGCGTCTGGTAATTTTCAGTAGTTTAGCCGCTTCGGTCTTATTACCGTTTGCTATATTTAATGCCTCTTCAATCATCTGTTTTTCGGCACCTTCCAAACCTGAGGAAGAACCAGCGGGTGAGCCAACCTCAAGCGGGACCTGTTCGGTTTCATCCTCGATACCGATATGTTCGATCTCTATCTTATTACCGGCGGCGAGAATCATCGCCCGTTCAAGAATATTTTTTAACTCTCTAATATTGCCGGGCCAATTATATGATTTAAAAAGAGTAATAACTTCGTCCGATAATTGAGGAAAAGCATATTTTTTCTTATTAAGAAAATATTCTGAAAGTTCTTTTATGTCATCTGTTCTTTCAGCCAGAGTCGGAATTTTAACCGGAAAAACATTTAGCCTGAAAAACAGATCTTCACGAAAGCTACCATTTTTCATCTCATCTTTCAGATTTCGATTAGTCGCCGCTATAATCCGCACATCGACCGACACATTATCAACCCCGCCAACCCGAATAAACTGCCGTTCTTCCAGAACCCTCAAAAGTTTGGTTTGTAGCCCTGCCGAAGTTTCTCCTATTTCATCAAGAAAAATAGTCCCGCTATCGGCCAGTTCAAACCGTCCCCGCTTTTGTGCTACCGCTCCGGTAAAAGCACCTTTTTCATGTCCAAAAAGCTCCGATTCCAGCAATGTCTCGGTCAGGGCGGCACAGTTGACCGCAATAAAAGGTTTTTCTTTACGGGTTGAATTTTCATGGATCATCCTGGCTGCCAGCTCCTTCCCGGTGCCGGAGCGGCCAATTAACAAAACGCTGGTATCGGTCGGAGCAACTTTGGAGATCATATCAAGCATTTTTGCGGCGGCATCTGATTTTCCAATAAATTTATCAGAGGTAATATTTTTTAAATCATTGGCAAGCAGGTTAGACAAACCTGATAGCGCCTGTTTCTCGGCAAGTCGCTGACACAAAATAACCAGTTCATCCATCGGAAACGGTTTTTGAATATAATCGGCTGCACCGTTTTTCATCGCCTGCACCGCCGATTCAACCGAACCAAAAGCGGTCATAAGAATAACTTCACTGCCGCCTTTTTCTTTCGCCTTTTCCAGAATATCAATTCCGGTCACTTTTGGCATTGACAGATCAGTGATAATTATATCAAACGAATGTTTGTCAATCAGTTCAAGCGCATCTTCGGAGGAATTTGAAGTAAAAACGGTAAACCGTTCATCTTCTAAGGCGTTTTTTATCAAAACGGTCATTTTCCGTTCGTCATCTATAACTAATATATTCTTTGACATACTATTATTCCTTATCGGCAGTAAGAAGAGATAAAACAAACTTTGTTCGCTTTTTGTCTTCGTATTCTATTTTGATCGCCCCACCCATCGCTTCCATTAGTTTACGGGTAAAAAACAGCCCCAACCCGGAGCCTTTGGTTTTAGTCGTATAAAACGGCTCAAATATATTTTCTAGCAGTTTCGGATCGATTCCGGGGCCATTATCAGCCACTATAATAGAGGCGCTATTTAATTCAACTCTGACATCAATGATAATTTCGGGATCATTAATATCTACAATCGCTTCTGCGGCGTTGAGAATCAGATTAATTAGTACTTGCCGCAGTGCAATCGGGTCAGCTTTCACCAGTATGTTTTTTTTATGAATAACAGACTTCAACTGAATATTTTGTTCACTAAGCTGCGGGGCAAATTTGCTGATGATATCAGAGATAAGCTCAGAAACTTTGATCGTTTCTATTTTGAGAACCAGCTTTCCAGAGGCAAAGCCAAGATAACCGCTGACTATTTGATTGAGCCGGTCGATCTCCTCGAGAATAAAATCGGCCTCTGGTTTGTTGCATGCTTTTTTCAGACTTTCGGCCGAGGCCCGGATAATCATAAGTGGATTTTTTATTTCATGCGAAACCACTGCTACCATCCGGCCGAGATTGGCCTGCGACTGTGAGCGAATAAGCGAATGTTCGGTCGCGCTGATTCTTTTTTGAATAACAAAAAACAGTATCCCAAACAATAAACCGATTCCGATCGATATTGCGGTGGATATATAGAGAGAGCGGCGCAGACTGAGAAGATTGTCGGCATAGTCAACATCAGCCTCGATCCCCAGCACAAAGCGGGTTTCACCGGAGCTATCGATCAAAGGTGCAAAAACCGATTTCAGAATAAAATCATCGGTGCGGTAGCTGGCTGTAACCGAAGAAAAAAAGTTCTCACCGCTATTAAAAAAGGCAGAATCTATTGCTTCCCTATTCAATGATATCAGATAATAGATTGAATCTTCATCAAACGAAGTTGTCACCAGGTAATTATAATCGGCACCCAGAATAAACACTTCTGACAAAGAATCGGACGCCTTAATCTGTTCCAGTTGGTCAAGCGCTTTTTCATAAGCAGATAAATACCCATCAGCCAAAGCAGAAACTGTTTCGCCATCAAAACCGGAAGCACCGAGAACAGCAAGAGAACCTAGTCGTCGTGAGAGTTGCTCTTCAAAACTTGCTTCAGTTTTTGCATAGAACAACCACCAGGTCAGATTGACAATAACAATTAGCAGGCCGGTAAAAAACATTACCACTATTGAGCGTCGATTAAAAGAATTCATTCTTTAATAATCAAGATTCTTTATTTCCAAATCAAGCGGAATCTGAATATTAAAAATGGTGAAATATATTTTCAAACAGATTTAGAGAAATAATTTGTTAATTTCTCTTTCTTTTCCATCTAATTTTCCCTTTACTTAACCCGATAAAGAAGTTAAATTATCAGGCTATTAATTAATATTTAGCGGTGTTTATGAAATGAAATTTGATCAACTAAAAGATTTTAGCATCCCGGAACTGGAAGAGAAAGTTCTCAAATTCTGGGATGAAAAAAACATATTTAAAAAATCGTTAGAGATCGCCAAGGATCGTCCTCATTTTGCTTTTTATGAAGGTCCGCCGACCGCCAATGGTCGACCCGGCGTGCATCATGCAATATCCCGAACAATAAAAGATATCATCTGTCGATATAAATCGATGAAGGGGTTCCGTGTGGACCGTAAGGCTGGCTGGGACACCCACGGATTACCGGTTGAAATCGAGGTGGAAAAGGCTCTTCAGCTTGATACCAAAGCGAAAGTGGTCGAATATGGTATTGAAAAATTCAATGCCAAATGTAAAGAATCGGTTTTTAAATATCTTGATGAATGGAACAAATATACCCGCAAACTAGGCTACTGGCTTGATCTTGACGACGCCTATGTAACTCTTACCAGTAATTATATCGAATCGGTTTGGTGGATTCTGAAAAATTATTTTGACCGGGATTTGATTTACAAGGGATTCAAAACGGTTCCATTCTGCCCCCGCTGCGAAACCGGCCTCTCCAGCCATGAAGTTGCTCAGGGGTATGCCGAGGTTTCCGACCCCTCGGTCTTCATCAAAGTGAAGGCGGCCGATGCCGATTATTCGTATCTGGTTTGGACAACTACACCATGGACGCTGCCGTCAAATGCCGCTCTTTGTATGCGTGCCGATGCCAACTACGCGCTGGTTGAATTTGAGGGTGAAAAGCTGGTATTGGCCGAAGCTTTGATTCCGAAAGTTCTTGGCGGAGATGTTGCAATTATTGAGGTCAAAAAAGGATCTGAATTTCTAAACAAAAAATACGTTCCTATTTTTGATATTTTTAAAGAGAAGGCAGACAAGGCGTTTTATGTTATCAACGGCGATTTTGTCACCCTTGAAGATGGCTCCGGCATTGTTCATATTGCCCCCGGATACGGTGCCGATGATTATGAAATCGGCCAGAAATTCGGGCTTCCGATTTTGCAGGCAGTCACCGGCAATGGTTACTTTATCGAAACCGCCGGGAAATATGCCGGTAAATATTTCAAAGATGCTGATCCGGAAATAACTGAAGATTTAAAAAGCTCCGGCAAACTGCTAAAAACCGAGGTTTACATTCATAATTATCCATTCTGCTGG
>JAQBFG010000244.1:0-17110 GCA_032123495.1 Candidatus Zixiibacteriota bacterium
TGATTTATTACCAGCGAAATACTATCCGCCCAAAATGCACCAGACACAAAATCCGGATTTCCATCGCGATTTAGATCACCGGTCGCCTTTGCATGGGTTATTGAATCTGTTTGCAGATCTATTTGATAAGCATCTGAGAAAACGCCTTCTTCGCTGCCAAGAAACATTTCCATTATGGCATCCGATGCATTGGAAGCAATCAAATCAAGATAATTATCACGATTGACATCGGCAATTGCCATGCAATAGGCTGTGTTAGGAACCGATTTATAGGAATAGCCGGATACACCCCCGACTCCATTACCGTAACCAATAGTGATTTTGCTGGAAACGGGCTGAGCTCCTATTGGAGTGATAAATGCAAAATCGGCATTGCCATCTCTGTTGAAATCTGCAAAAGGATTATCAATAGATACACCCAGAGTAAGAGCACCCAAATCGAATTCGGCCGATTTGACAAAATTACCGTTATTATCATTTAGATATATTCCGGCATCTCCCCCACCATCAATCGCAATAAAATCATCACTTCCATCGTTGTCAAAATCACTAACAAAAACTGATTGAAATTTTAATGGTAGTGTCTTGGTAACAGGAAAATTACCATGCCCATCACCATAATAAATATATTTATAGGCCGCAATTACATCCAAATAGGAATCATCATTAAAATAACCGGTTGCAACCCCACCTAAGTTTGTATATTCACGTGAAATAGAATCAACGGCAAACGTTCGATCCCCATTATTAATAAATATATATAGATCAAATGGAGCCGAGGTAATGATATCAGGCAATTTATCCTTATTAAGATGGCCGATCGATATCAATTTCGCTCCAAAAGGATAAGTTACGGGTGCTTCAAAACCTCCCTTTTTTATGCCGTACATTATATGGAGTTGATTATTGTAGAGGCCCCCATAAATAATATCTGCGTTATTATCGCCATCGATATCGGCAATTTTAATATCTAATACATCTCCGACATAGGTCTTGATGACCTCAAAATCGACTCCATCGGCAAGATCGAAATCGACCTCATTTTGCGCCAGTGAAATCAGCGGGCTGATTAATATCAGGCAAATCACTAATGCCGATACTCCGCCATGTTTTTGATTGAACATTTTCCCCTCCTTGTGGCTATTATAGCCACCATTTTTTACATTCCGTTTTCCCCTCTACGATCCTTGTAGAATTCTCCCGATGATTTACGACTATAATATAAACGAACCAGATGTAGTTTTGTGAAAAATAATAAATAAATATTTCGTTATATTGATAAATAATTGTCTCAAGAGTGATATAATTTTAAACAGCTATTATTACGGAATAATTTTTCCTCCAATAAATAAAAAGGCGGCAGATAAAATATCTACCACCTTAAATGATTGTATCCCAAACGAATAATTTATTTCTATCAATCTACACAAACAGGAGCCGGACCATCTTTGTAAATCGAATTAATTAAATAAACCGCATCCAGAATATTAATCGGTGGGATTCCATCCACATCGCCTGATTCAATCGGCTCAGGAGCCGGTCCGCCTTTATATTTGTAGTTGATAATATAAACCACATCAAGGATATTAATTCCCGCAATTCCATCGATATCACCACAAACATATTCTACAATTTGGACAGCCATTGTTCGAGAGTATTCCGACCAATCTACCCCGTCAAATGTCCTAAATCGCCAATAATAAACCTCATTCTCAGTTAAAGGAACTTCAACAGTATATTGCGGCATATCAAGATTAGATTCTGAGACAATTGGTGCCTGGAAATCATAATACCGATCGATCTCAAATTGGTAGCTGGTCACACCCGGATTATGTTCCACCAAACCGCTCCAATCAAATGATGGCGTTTCAGAGGCAGCCGATGAACCATTGGCCGGTTGCATCGATGAGCTCGCTTCAACCGTATAATAAAAAACAAATGGTTCTGTTAATGCTCTTGAACCTGCCGATAAATCATAATCCTTGAAAAATACCATTTCATCCGAACCAATATTTACGGTCGTTGAGAATTTGGAACCGGTTGTTACATTCTGCTTGGGATTAATGGTAATTTCATATTCGCCATACTGCAGATTATAATCAATTGCACGCTCATCAACACTGTTGTCACGATCAATATCCTGCCGCCAGTAATTGGCTCCGGCCACCGTTTTATAATCTTGCGATAATTCAAATCCTGCCGGATTGATGATATCAATCCCAACATTTGAATAGCCGGTTGTTATCATCGGCTCCTCAAGCACCATTGCATCGGCCATGGTATTAATTACAAGAATAATGTTGTCTCCTCCAAAAGCTCCGGCGACAAAATCAGGATTACCATCCCGGTCAAGATCACCAGTGGCGATTGCATGGACAACCGAATCTGTATAAAAATCTACCAGGTATTCATCAGAAAACAAACCGTTTCCATCACCAAGAAACACATTCATAATTCCATCTGAAGCATTGGAAGCGATTAAATCCAGATTATAATCTCGATTGGCATCGGCAATAGCCAAACAATATGCGGTTTTTGGTACCAATAATTCAGTAGTACTCAAGATCCCCCCAAGCCCATCGCCGTAACCTACCGTAATTTTACTGGACGAGGCCGGAGATCCTATTGGAGTGATAAAAGCAAAATCGGCATTTCCATCGCGATTAAAATCAGCAAAAGGATTATCAATCGATACACCCAACGTAAGATAGTCTAAATCAAAATCTGCCGATTTCGTAAAACTGCCATATCCATCATTTAGATATATACCTGCATTTCCGGGTATGCTAATCGCTATCAAATCATCAATTTCATCATTATTATAATCGCTTACAAAAACAGATTGAAATGAAAAAGGTAAAGTTTCGCTAACTGGAAAGTTGCCAGTACCATCTCCATAATATATATTGTCAAAAGCTGCAACAATATCCATATGCGAATCATCATTAAAATATCCGGTTGCTACTCCGCCCAAATTGGCACTTTCGTGCTCATAATTTGTAATCGTAAAGGTGCGGTCACCATTATTTATACAAACATACATATTGGAAAAGTATCCGCTAACAATGTCGATATAATTATCATTGTTAAAATACCCGAATGCAATGGTATTGGCAAGAGCCTCATATTGCTGAGGCATGGTATAGCCACCCTCTTTGATTCCATACATTATATGTAAATCGGGGGCCATCAACCCCCCAAAAATAATGTCTGAAATATTATCGCCGTCAATATCAGCAATTTTGATGTCTAATACATCCCCGATATGTGTCTTGATAACCTCAAAGGACAATTCTTCAGCCGGATCGGCGTTGCCTTCATTTTGCGCCAGTGAAATCATTGAGATGCATAATATCAGGCATACTGCTATCGCCGATATTAAACCAATTTTTTTATTGAACATGGGGCCTCCCTGGCAACAAGAATTGCCATCGTTTAGATTTACCTTTTCCCTCAATACTAATGACCGATAGCCCATAGAAGAATGTTATTTAATATACAATCTGCAAATAATTTTGTCAAATCATTTATATTGATTTATCGCAAATTTTATATTTACTAATCTAAATAAAAGACAATTTAAGTCGTGATTTGGAGAGGTTATTTATCAGCCGACAGAGACGCTGGCTTTTGTAAGATTCTTTAATTGCGTTTTTATTTTCTCTTCAAAATCGGAAAGATAATCATCATCGAGCTGAGTCGGATTATCATACATCGATATCTTATTTAGTTCACCAAGAATAACCGTGATAGTGTCAACCGCCTCGATAATAATCTGCGATGATAATCCGGCCAAACCATTTTTATCAACTATCTCTCCTTTAGTAATACCATTTTCTATCAGTTCAGCCCGACCCATAATGGCGGTAATGGCATTATTGATATAGTGGGAGAAAGTCGCCGACAAGGAATTTAATGATTCCAAAGCGGCTTTTTTTACCTGATCCCGATTAATCTGCTGCTTCATCGTACGGTTCTCACGAAGCAGATTCTCGGTCGCGATATATTGCTTGAAAAGAAGCTGATTAGCCTGTAAAAACAGTTCTTCAAGAGAACCGATTTCGATTTCAAGATAACCGGATTCTTTGATAACCTCACTGACAAGATTTTCGCTGATCTTGGCCAATTGCTCCTGCGAGATACCCAGACTGACAGCTATCAGATCTCTATTCTCAAGATCTCTGGATTCCGGTGGTGGCATGCTATAAACCCTGAATCGCGATATCTGATTACCGAGATTTATTATTAAATTCAATTTCTTGCCTGATGATAATTCACCATGCTCGATCATCTCATGATGAGCACCTATCGCCTCACCCAGCTTTTTAGGGATACCCCATTGATCCATCAAAAACTGTCCCGCTTTGGCATGATCTGTTCCCCATGTTCGCTGCTCCACAAGTTCCTGCTTTTCGCCCGATTCAACAAGTCTCCAAATACGCATAAACTCTTCGGGGAATGATGACTCAAGAATCAGAACACCGATATCGTGCAGCAACCCGGCAACAAACGCTTCTTCGGGTAACTCATATCCGATCTTTTCGGCAATCATCCGTGATGCGATAGCAACTTCGAGCGAATGACGCCAGAATTTTTTCCGGTTAATTAAAGTATCGAACTTATTGGTAAGATCATAGACAGAGGTCGACAAGGCAAGTGCAGTGACAGTTCTGATGCCAAGTGCCATGACCGCTTGTTTTATTGAAGTGACCTCACGAGCCTGACCGCAAAATGGTGAATTGACCACTCTGAGTAGTTTGGCCGTAAGCGCTGGATCTTTCATTATTACGCTGGCAAGATTATCGGCCGATGAGTTATCATTTGATGAAACTCTCAGAACTTCAGCCAACACCTGAGGCAGAGATGACAATTCTTTATGTTCGGCAAGAATCTTATAGAAGATTTCCTGGCTTTTATCCATATTCGCGCTCATACATTATAATATCGACTTCTTTGGGAGTAAATTTAGAGATGGCTATTTAGCTAATTTTTTATCAAGACGGGTTTTTCTTTTGATTATTTCATCTCGGTCGTATCGTCTTGCGGGACATGCCGTTTGAGCCTTATTAGTGCAGCCCAGCGCAGCCAGATAGTCTTTTTTATGATGCTCATAATATTTTGCAAGTTCAATCATTGCTATAAATGCCTGCGGATTAGGGAAATTGGTTATCTTTTCCCAGATACTTACCGCCTCATCCAACCGTCCGGTTCTTTTGCAGGCCAAAGATTGCATAAACAGGATATCGTAACGCTTATTATTCGAAATTATATGGCTACCCTCTGAAAGTATCTGATAAACCTTATCATGATCCTTCCGTTTTTCAGAGATTTTGGCGACAGAATAAATATCATCAGGATCGATCAATCTGTTCCCCGGTTTTTCCTGTGTCAGCGCAATATGGTACATCAGAAAATATAGCGAGACAATATCATTCAGATTATGTTCCACTACCTGACCCAGAAGCTCTGTCCCCATGCTATTAAGCCATTTAAAATAAACGGCCGGAACCAGTTCGCCGGGGATATCACCAAACCTTTGAAAATCAAGAATATTACTCTCAATATTAGAAAGGGTGCAGCTTTTTAGGCGACGACGGTACAATCTGCGAGCCGAATGTAAAAGATCAATATGTCCGGCATATTTCAAATTCCGCTCAACGCGATTTATAATCATCCGGTCAACCAGTATCGGCATATCAAACGATTTCCCATTATAACTGACCACGATTCTGTCTTCGCTAATCTCTTCCCTGACCGCCTCCAGCATCGCCGCTTCATCGGGATAATCGGGCAAAAAATATTGACGTACCTGAAACGTATCTTCGATCACCGAACCAAAACCGATAAGAAACGGCACTGTCCCGGACCCGCCCAATCCAGTTGTTTCCATATCAAAAAACAGCAACTTATCAAGATCAATCGGTTTCTGATCACCAAATTGCTCAAAATGAACATTTCGGTATGGTGCAAATTCGGCAAGCTGATTGATCGTCAGGTTCCCATGTCTATATTCTGAATTAAAATTTGATGCTATTTTAAGGAATGAACCTTCCGGCCGATCACAGATCTCTCCGCCAAGTATTTTCTGTGCCACCCGATAGCGACTATATTCGGCCCCAGCTTTTCCTTCTTTTTCCTTTTTGCCGGGTGACTTAAAATTCTTATCCAGCTTTGATAACTTATCGCGAAGCATATTTTTCCAGAGTTTTATCTATATAAAACAGTACAATCGGGTCAGTTTCAGTCTCTCTGAGCAGTTCCACCAATCCACAGGCAAGTGATGAGTTACTCTGCAAAACAGCTTTTACCGCCAAAATCCGACGGGCCGGAATTTCAGAGTTCATCTGCGATCCAACACCGAGGGCAGCGAAATTGCCCCCAATATTCCCCAATGTACTGCACCCTAAATCGCCAACCATACCGTTTTCGGAATCAAGCGAATCGACAATCGGCTTTATCGATTTATGTCCAATTTTAATAAGTGCTTCAGCAGCGCACATCCGGGGACCATAAAAATCATCACCTAACAAATGCACCAGCTTTTCAATAGCAGTTTCAATCAGAAGTCGACCGGCGGCCACAGCAGCCGCTTGCCGCACCGTCTCAACCGAATCGGCCAGCAATAGAGTTATTGTTTCATCGGCTGACTTATCACCAATTTTCCCCAGCGCTCCGGCGCAACTGGAGCGAACCTGCCAATTTTCGTGTGAAGCAATATTTATCAAATCAGCCACTGCCGAGGAATCTTTCATTTCACCAATCGTATAACTGATCCGGCTCACCTGACGATAATCGTCAAGCAAAAGTGATTTTCGTAAATATGGCATTGCCTCGTGGCCGATCCTTTTGAGAATCTGTTCGACCGATCTTTTTTCGCGGGCAGTATGCGATTTAAAAAGTTCGACCAACCTGGGAACCGCCTCGGCACCTATCGCCGCAATTGAATCTTTGGCCGGTTCCACCATATCGCGATATTTTAACTCAGCCGATGAGGCAATCACAAAAATCGAATCAATTCTTTTCTCAAGCGGCGTAGCAGCATCATCCACAGCCATTACAAACTGACCAAAAATGATAAAAATGACAGAAGTAACACAGATAATTTTTCTGAAAGAATTATTCATCATTCGGTTTCGATCCTGCCTGAGTCAGACTCAATTATAAATTCCCAGTCAAAACCACCGCCCCATTTGGAATCGGTTGTCCAGTAGGAATTATCCAATCCATTGCCGTCATATATATCGGTCCCGCTCAGATCAAGAAATAGCCCAATTGAACCAAAATCCCGTCGGGGATTACCATACCCCTGTGTATTCACGGTATCACGGACATAATATATATCATTACCATAACTATCTATTAAAATGCCAAATCCATTTGCCGACCCCGCTCCCTGAGATAGTCCATCAGCCTGATAAATATCATCCCCATGACGATCAAGCAGGATACCGCATGAATAGTCGTGTCCGACTCCCTGCATCAATCCCTTACCGCGATAAAAATCTTTGCCATACTCATCAATTATTATCCCCAGACCCATATGCTCGGCACTGCCCTGCGCATATTGATATGACAGATATTGATCATTACCCTTATAATCGTAGATAAATCCGAGCGCATACCACCAGCCGCAACCCTGCGCCACCATATCTGAATAATAGTTGTCATTGCCATCCAGATCAACAATCCCGCCGATTCCACCGGATACAAACTGCATCAAACCGCCACCATACCCCTGACCAATTGACAGGTAATGATCATCATAATGGATAATCGCTTTATATTTACCTCCGACCATATAATTGTCGTTCCCAGCCTGATCCACAATCAGGCCAAATCCTTCCATCAGGGCAAACCCTTGAGCATTAACCGCCGCCGAGTAAACATCATTTCCACCGCGGTCATAAATCATACCGATCCCGCAGGTTGCCGCACCCTGTGTAAAGGTATCACCATTGTACCGATCAGTCCCGGATTCATCGTACAGCAGACCAAATCCAAAATATCCTGAGCCGCACGCAAAGTTTTTACCATTGTAAGTATCATCACCGGCCATATCGTACAAGAGACCAGCCGAAAAACATCCTGAGCCGATCGTAAAATCGGTTTCAGAGACATAGACATCGTTACCCGAGAGATCAATAATAATGGTACTGTGTGGGTTCTCCTGGTCATATTCAAGCTGATAAAAATCGTTGCCCCCAAAATCAATAATAAAATGATAATCGCCCCGGTACTTATCGTTGCCAGTGCCGCCGATCGCCCAGCCTTTTCGCAAACCGAGATATTTGGCCAATCCGGTCCTTTGCGGGCGGGTTATTGTATCTGAGAGTACCTGTTTGACCTTAAACTCGCCTGACTCGATATCGGCCAGAAGTTGTTTTATCTCCCGATAAACCATTTCGGATGTCTTTCTGCCAGCATCAAGAAGAAAATCTTTCCTGATTTTATAAGCAAACTGCTTAAAATGTTCGATGTACCCTTCTTCTGCTTTTTGGATCGAATCAATTACATCGGCAGTTCGACTTTCATCGGTTGTATCTACAAAAATTATTTCCCTGAATTCACGTACCAAAAATTTCTGTTCATCTTTGCTAAGGAGAGCCATCGTGCTGTCAACCGAGGCTGGCAGATGATAGTAAAGAGCATCATAAATCATTGAAAGCAGGCGGTTAAAATTCATCGAATTATAAAAGGTGGTAAAATTATCCGATAAACCGCCACCATCTTGCTGTATGGCATGATCTCTCTTGTCCTGGATAGTCAGGCGAAGATTATCAAAAGCGGCATTAATAATTCTTTCGGGGTTTTGTCCCCGGCAGTTTTCGCCCATCTGTTCAGTAAATTCAACTATCCCATATGGGTTAACAGTCAAATCAGATATCACTGCCAGACGAAGACTGTCAATCTCGGCATAATCTTCTCTAAAGGTCAGGTCGGTCGGTTTCAGATTCAGAAGGCGCATCAGATGAGCCATCCCCTCTTTTTCATAATCGGAATCGGAAACAGATTGAGCCAGGACATTTATGGTTAAAGCCGCAACCAATAAAAAAGTGATAAGAATCCAAAGATTTTTCATAGACTTAATAAAAACGTCACTGAGCCCGGGGTCAATAACTTTTTAACGAATAAAAGATCTGGCTTTTTTCTTTTTATTTCCTTTTCGTCAGCACCCAGGTCCAGAGAGGTAAAAATGGGTAGATATATTTAAGCATTTTCCCTGATGATTTAACTCTGGATTGATTTGGCTGGACTTCATCCTGAGCCTGAAAAACCAGCGGGTTTTGCCTGATAAGCCCAACATAATCATGCCGCCAAAAATTATCAATCAATCTTCTCAGTTTGGGAAGAGTCAATAGCTTATAATTGTATTTTCCTCCACGACCCGAGAGCTTCATGAAAATTTCGGCTACCCAACCCGGAACCCAGGCCAAAAACGGAATTGAAAAATGTCTTTCCACCAGCGACATCTTATTATACGAGCTAAAATAGCAGAACCCATCATACTTTAAAACACGATAGATTTCATACATCAATTCTTCGGGATTATTTACCCTGCTGTAAAAACGGTCGCAGATAACAACATCAATGCTTAAATCTTCAATTGACAAACTACTACTTTCGCAACAGATATAATTAATATTGTCTTGATTGCTCACCCTGCGATTCATTCTTAGGGCCAATTTATCGACATCCAGAGCTATTACTTCTTTAAAATTATGAGCCAGACATTCAGTCTTGATATTATCACTGGCACCAAGATACAGACAGTTTAGATTCTCCAACTCGCGAAAAGAAAAGTGACGACAAACCGCCAAGATATTATTCGCCTCCTTTTCAGCAAGCGTCCCTTCTAAAATAACCTTGGAGCGATCAATTTCCCGCGCGTTTTTATTCTGCTTTGCCGGTGAGGCGACAATATTCATAATTCCCTCATATCAGATTCTATAAAACCCTTTTTATTTAGCAGTAGAGAATGGCTCTATCGACGACCAAATGTATTAATCTGACACTGCCATTTCTTCCCTGTTTTTCAGTTCATATTCGAGACGACGCCCCAACTCCATAATGGCCGGATCATCGGAATCAATTTCCAGAGCATCCGATATCAGTTTAAGCGCCTTTTTATACCAACCATCTCTGGCCAGCCGATCAGCAAGCAGAACTCTGATTTCGGTACTGATCTGATCAATTGTTAACGCCCGGTCATATAATCTCCAGGCGGTAACATCATCATCTATTTGTTCATAATACGAGCCAGCATTAAATAGCCACTGACCCAGAATCTTTATAGCCATTGGATCATTACATTTATTGGCAATGATCTGTTCAGCCATTTTCAGATGAAAACGATAGGCATAAATATCTTTTTTATTGTAATTATATGCCGGGGCGTAAACAAACATTACCCCGGCCGGTTTAACATCTTTGGAATCAATACCATCAATTCCGAATTGAACATAGATATCACGGGATGGCGAATTTAACCGGCACAAATTATAAATTTGGTTGCTTAATTGATCGGCAGGTGCGGTTTTAAAACCGGTTGAGAAAGTCAGCCACGGATAAATCTCCATTACCAGCTTTCGATAATCCTGGTTGCGCATTGCTTGCGATGATAATACAGATATTTTGCCTTTATCTGACTCCTGGGAAACTTGATGCAATAACGGCTGTAAAAGATTTTCATTTTCGACGATAACCAACGAACCATCAGGAACATCTTTTAGTATTTGTTCACTGATAAATTTTGGATCGTTAAATTCAGATTTGTCGGCAATATTGTAATTTTTATCTGCGGCAGCATAAATTAGCGGCAAAAAACATAATGTTACATATAGCGATGATGGTCCCGCCTGCAATTTTAATCTAACCAGGTATAACAACCCAACGGTCATCACAATTAAAATTAACCCAATTAAAATAGCCGGGTAACTTATCATTTCATAATTTCGCATATCAAATTTGCCGAACCAGATTAGCCAACCCAATGAACCAAATATGGCAAGAGGGAAAAACGGAAAGATTCGTTTCGAAGCCTTAAATGTTCCCCATAAACCAATCAATACCAGACTAATTGCAAGCCAGTTCACTTCTCCGGCAATAAAATTAAGAATTTTTTTTAATATTAAAAAATACTCACCTAACATATTGTTTTGGGGAATCGATTCAGGATTGGAAAAAATCGACAGACTCTCCAAAAATCCATTCTGACTTCCATTGGAGGCCGAATTCTGTATTGCTTCAAGCGACGAATGAACCGGCAAATAGAAATAAGCCGAAAGCGCAACGGCTAAAAATATTATTACTGATGCCAAAACAGCCGGTTTAAAAGCAGTTAAAATATATTGCCTTATAATTAAATATAGAAAAGCCGGAATCAGTGCCAGTGAAACAATCGGCTGGCATGCAAAAGTCAGAGCAAAAAGCCATATACCAAGAAAGAAATATTTCAATTTATCGGTTCGACAACCCTCAATTGCAAAGTAAATCGATCCCATTGTCAATGCCAGAAACAGCGAATAAACTCCGGCATGTACCGCCGTCAGCCAAAGCGGCAGAGTCAAAGCAAATAAAACTGATACGGCAACAGATGGAATAGCTGTCAGTGTGGCGCTCGATATTGTTTTAATATTTATCGGTTGCCCTATTTGTTCAAGGTTTGGATTAGTCTCCACCAGCTTCTGATAACCGGGCATATCTCTGAAATTTTTCATAAATATATTTGTATCTGACAGTTTTTTCACAATCAAATAAAACATTAAAACCGACAGCGCCGAGAAAAAGACCGAAAACAGATTTGATAAAAAAGCCTGAGAAAGACCCGGAATCAAACCAATGACACCAATAATAAATGAATACAGCGGAGAAGCCGTTGGCATTTCAGGACCCAAAATCATGCTTCCTGTTAAATATGCAGTTAGATTGCCCCATAATGGAGTCAGCGCCATTGTCTTTATATACAGGCCGAAAGCGCCAATAAAAACAATAAGCGGTGGCGCCCAATCCGAGACCATTTTCATTTTGGTCGGACGAAAGTAGCTGTAATCTATATCATGTTTCACCATAATTATTCGCTCTTCTTTTATCCCTGCGTTTAGAGAAATCAATTTATAACATGCCTTATTATAATAACTTCGGCATTTTTATTAAAAATCTGAAATATTTGTCTCGATAAAATAATATCAAAAAAAGTCTTCGAACTATAATCTGAGTGTTTCAAATTGGATACAATAATAAAAGGCGGCTCATTTGAGCCGCCTTCGAGAATTCACTAGTAATTATCTTACTAGAGTATGGCGTCATCATTGGTGCACTGGAGAACACCATCCTGATCAATCTGCCAAACGTCGTTCTGGGGATCATCATCAAGACCGGTCGCGGTTGCAGTCACGGTCAAAGCGGCGGCGGTAGCAACAGTAACGTTATAGAGATATTTGGCTCCATCAGGAATCTCTATACCTATAGTGGCAAGGTTGTTCTGGTTAGCCGGAAGCGAATCGGCAGTGATACCCTGACCCCAATAAGTGCTATTGGCTTGGCGATAGGTTCTTTCCATAGTGTAAATCTGCTTCAAAATTTGTTTACACTCGGACTGTTTTGATTTGGTGGTGGCAGTCATAAACCGCGGAATGGCCAAAGCGGCCAAAATACCGATGATTACGACAACAATCATTAACTCAATAAGGGTGAAACCCTTCTGACGATTGTGGAATTTGCTGAACATAATGTTCCTCCTGCGTTTAGTTAACGGTTCGCTTAACTTTCTGGTTCGGTTTATTGCAAACCGGCTGCCGTAACTGGCAATTAAAAAAAATAGCAAGTATGGGATTTTATAAATTCGTGAATAACATCACATAATGGCCGCATTTTTTTTGGCTATATAGTTTTCGTCCAATAGCTTTGGGAGCGCCCCCACACTTAGCTATCAGGTCTTTTGCGATGAATATTGCGTTTTGCATTGTTTTAAATCTGATATTTGAGATGAATTGTTTTGAATCTATTCGCTTCGGCGCCATGATAAAAGAAAATGGCGGTCAACATATTGACCGCCATTGGCATACAGCATATTTTAATGATATTATAAAGTCACATCATCACTGGTGCAAGATAGCACTCCGTCCTGATCCATCTGCCAGATATCCGGGGCAGGGTCATCGTCAAGCGCTGTCGCCGTTGCTGTCATGGTCAGATTGGTGCCATTAGCCACTGTTATGCCAAACTGATATTTAGCACCCGACGGCACTTCGACCCCAATCGTGGCAAAATTATTCTGATTGGCCGCAAGAGAATCAGCAGTAAGACCCTGACCCCAATAAGAATCATTTGCCTGACGATAAGCTCTCTCCATTGTAAACATCTGTTTCAGAATAGCTTTCGCCTCGGCCTGCTTTGATTTGATGGTCATTGGCATAAATCGGGGAACGGCCAGAGCGGCTAAAATCCCAATAATAACCACCACAATCATCAACTCAATTAGCGTAAAACCGCTTTTTGGTCTTAACTTATTCATCACAACCTCGCTATAAAAATTCTATATTTACTATAATTTGTGGCAATTGCCATTCCATCTGGCACTATTTCCAAGCTTTGTATTCTATTTGCTATCACTGTTTAATTTTTGATCAGCTCTTGACCTGTTTTTCATAATTTATTAATCATTCTGACATATCTGAATCCATACCCTGCAATTTATACCGCTCCAATTTTCTATATAATGTAGAATTATCAATTCCAAGAACTTTGGCCGCTTTAGCCTTCTTACCCTTTGATTGACTCATGACATAATAGATATATGCTTTCTCGATTGATTCCAGAGTTGGTGTTTCCGGCTGATCGTCTGAGACAATCGATTGACCCTTATATTCGGTGATTTTTGATGGAAAATCGGAAAGATTAATAGTTTTCGATCGGGAAAGCAAAATTGCCCGTTCCAGACTATTTTCCAGCTCTCTTACATTTCCGGGCCAGTTATATTTAAGCAGAGCCTCCATAGTATCCGACGAAATCTCTTTTGGTTCAGAATTCATTCTGCTGCAATATTTATTTACGAAGTGAATAATCAGCAGCGTAATATCATCAACACGTTTACGAAGCGGTGGAATATGAATCGGGATCACATTCAAACGATAAAAAAGATCGGGACGGAAACTCTCGTTTTTGGCCGCCTCCTCTAAATCAGCATTAGTCGCCGCAATCAAACGAACATCGACCTTGATCGGCTGCGTGTCGCCAACCGGCGTTATTATTTTATCTTCCAACACTCTTAAAAGTTTGACCTGAATTGACAGCGAAGTATTACCGATCTCATCAAGAAAGAAGGTGCCGCCATCGGCGACTTTGAAAAGACCTTCCTTATCCTTAACAGCTCCGGTAAAAGCACCCTTCTTATATCCAAACAGCTCCGATTCCAGCAAAGTTTCAGGAAGTGCGGCACAGTTGATTGTTACAAACGGTCCTCGTGCTCTGTCAGAGGCGGTATGAATCGCCCGAGCAATAAGATCCTTACCGGTTCCCGACTCTCCCCTGATAAGAACAGTGGAATCGGTCCCGGCAACACGCCCGGCCAATCTTTTGAGTTTGATTATCTCTTCTGACTGCCCAATAAAATTATCAAACGAGGAATCCCCAACCAGTTGCTTTTTAAGTTGTTTGTTTTCACTTTTTAGTTTTTTTCGATTCAGCGATTTCTCAATAACAAGCTTGATCTCATCGACCTTAAACGGCTTGGTAATATAATCCAGGGCCCCCTGCTTCATTGCCTCAATAGCGGTATCAACCGATGCAAAAGCAGTCATAACAATAAAATCGATTGCCTCGTCCTCTTGCCTGACTTCCTTTAAAAGCTCTAGACCAGACATCTCCGGCATCATTAAATCGGCAATAATCAGATCATAACTATTGGCATCAGTAAGTTTTATAGCCGCTTGACCGCAATCAGCCTTATCGACTTTGTACCCTTCTCTGGTCAGCATAATTTCCATGAAATCACACATTGATTGTTCATCATCGACAACCAGAATCTTTCCGGGCATAAATAATCCTTTCGGGGTCATATTTTTACATATTACCTATCATATCCTTGTTCGGCATAAATGACGATGTATCAATGACAATTAGCCTCAATGTTCATATATTAAACAGTCAAACTTATTGTTTTGAGACGAGTATTATGTTTAATTGAATATCTATTCTGGATAAATGAAAATAAGATACGGAGGAGATAATAAAATGAGTCATAAATATTCACCCCGTGAACGGTTCAATATGATAATGCACGGCGAACAGCCCGACCGTTTTGCCGTTTCGCTCTGGCGGCACTTTTTCCATGTCGAATCATCGGCGGTAAAAATGGCCGAGGCGATGATCGCTTACCAGAACAAATACAACTGGGATTTTATGAAGATCAACCCCCGCGCCAGTTTTCACACCGAGGACTGGGGCAATAAATTTGAATGGTCGACCAATGAGTTTTCCAATCATACTCATACCGAATATGCCGTTGTAAATCCTGAGGATTGGGACAAAATCGATGTCTTACCATCCACCGCTCCGGTTCTGGCCGATCACTTGCAGGCGATCAATCAAATCCGGAAAACATGCGGCCCAGATTTGCCGATTCTAATGACCGTTTTCAATCCGGTCGGGATTGCCCGCCGACTGATCGGCAACCGGGACAAATATTTGGAGCATCTGAAAAATTATCCCGAGCGAGTCACTGGTGCCATTGAACGAATCACCAAAACCTTTGAAAAATATGTCCCCGAAATTTTAAACGCCGGGGCCGATGGACTTTTCTTTGCCACTCTCAATATCGCCTGCTCCGGTGCGATGCCATACGAACAGTACCAAAGTTTCTGCCGTCCGTATGACCTGCGGATTCTCAATGCTACTGGCGACAGCGCCCTTAATCTTTTGCATGTCTGCGACAGCAATAATTACCTCAAACAGCTTTCCGACTATCCGGTCCAGCTCGTCAACTGGAACTCTTCTGATCCGACCAATACCAATCTTGAGGACAGCTTCGAATTCCTCGGCGATAAAACCGTTATCGGCGGACTCGATGATCTCGGCTGGCTTTTGAACGGCACTCCTGAGGAAGTCAAAACCGAAGTGATCAAAATCAAAGATAAAATGGCTGGCAAAAAATTTATCTTTGGCCCCGGATGTGCCATCAGCCCCCATGTCCCGCATGAAAACATTATGGCGGTAAGAGATAACTTGTAGGTCGAAATCCCGCAGGGCTTTGACAATTAACATTTTATTGCACAAGACGCAACTAAGTACGATTCGGAGAGACACGTTGTGTCTTGACAACAATTCTTGAAACGACCATATTACCTCTGAATTATTCACAGGACGAAAGAGGAAAAACATATGTTTGTTGGTTTTATGCTTTTAGTTATTGGTGTTCTCATGGTTCTTTCGCGGGCCGATGTTATACCGGGTGATGCCTGGGACTATATTCTGCCGATTGCGTTGATCGCGTTTGGCGCCAAGATGATTTTTGATCACAAGAAAAAGATCAAAGATTAATAAGTCTATTTCCTCATGACCGACGATGGCAAAATCGCGATAACATTCAAACCGGCTGAACCGGGTCTCGAAAAGTTTTTCGGGACACTGGAGGCAGCGGTGATTGATATCGCCTGGGAGCATAATCCGGTTACTATCAAACGGGTTCTCTATTTTCTCAATACCGATTCGGACCATGAATATGCTTATACCACCGTGATGACCGTGATGAACCGACTGGTCAAAAAAAATATCCTGAAACGTATCAAAAAAGGCCATTCATTTGTTTATGAAGCGTTAATAGGCAAAGACGATTTCCTCGACCAGGCGATTGATCTGATTATCGAAAGTCTCCACACCGACTACCCCAAATTCACAAATAAGGCGATTAATAAAAATAAGAAATAAACCCTCGTAATGTCATTCCCTTACCCTTACAATGTCATTCCCGTGAAAACGGGAATCCATGCTTTTATGTCATTGCGAGCGAAGAGCGGCAATCTCAATTATTCCTTATAAGTGGTTTCACCACCTTTCGTTACAGCGAAAATGGGTTCCCTCCTTCGAAGGACAGGCGTTTTGTCAAAAAGCACTT
>JAQBFG010000245.1:0-10316 GCA_032123495.1 Candidatus Zixiibacteriota bacterium
GCAAGAAATATTTTGGTCAGACGATAATGGGGGCCAGCGAACTTGACCGAAATATATTCTGATTACAAGAAAGTTTCCGGAATAATGGTTCCTTTCAAGGTGACTCTTAGCTCAGGTGCAAGCAAAGTTGCTGAGGTTGAAGTAAAGGATTATATAACCAATCCTGAAATTGATGAGACCATCTTTAATAAGCCTGAATAGGAAGATATTGGCGTTTAGCCTGCGATAATATTACCATACAGATGTAAGGAAATATTAGCAATATCGCCTGAAATTGAATTATTTTTCGATTTCAGGCGTTTTTTTTTCAAAATATTTGTTGATTTTGAGGCTGGTTCGTCATATTATTATGCGAAATGAAACATTTATTTTCACCCAGATAACTCCTCACCGTCAGAATGGAGATTACTATTATTTAAAAATTGATTTGAAACTGATTTGTGTTAGAAAATCAGTATTTTATTTTAATTAATTATTATGATGAATGGACTTTTTAATATATATAGAGAGACAGATAAACAGTTAATATTGATTTTAAATAGGTAATGATATTTTTTTAAATATCAAACGGGAGTGTTAGAGTATGTTTAGAACCAGACTGATAAGTATAGTTATCTTTGGTATTCTTTTATTTGGCCTGATTTTCAGTATTTCGGCAGGTAGAAATCTATACGATGATTCAAATAAAATGCAGGCCTACAAATCTGCGGATGACCCGTATGTCACTATTGGTGTTCATAGAGTTGGTCAGCTTGGTATAACCATTGTTAATCAGGGACAGATTGGATTGGCCGGTGCCAATATTGTTGATCCGCGCGACCCTACAATTCTCGCCCCCTCAGGTGTTTACCCATATCCCGGGAATAACGATTACCTTTTTAGGGGAGCATTTTGGATTGGAGCCATTATCGGACGTGACACGCTCGTTTCGGTTGGCGCCGACGGCTGGATCGGAACGCAGGAGATGTGGCCCGACCCATACCCGAGAGGTGAAATTGTCTTTAGGTCAATTTCAAACGCGGCTGACATTGATGCCATTTCGGAGGAAGATTTTATCACGATGTACACTGATACGGTCACAAACCCGAATTTTGTTGGTGCCGATCCATTTGACGGCCGTCCGCATATACCGCTTAATATCGAAGTAAATCAGCGTAGTTATGCCTGGAGTTATTCATACGCTGAGGATTTTGTCCTTTTTGATATGTCCATAAAAAACATCGGTAATCGAGTTCTTAATAGTGTTTTCATGGGACTATATGTCGATGGTGATGTTGGTGGCGTCGGTGGCGGTATTGGTGAAGCGATTGATGATATCTGCGGCTTTAAAAGGTCAATTGATTCTCCCTTTGGCTGCGGATGGATTGATACTATCAATGTTGCATGGATATCCGATAACAACGGACTCGACGATGGTAATACCGAAGACGAATGCCCTTTCAGTGGGGGCAGTTATAATGATGTTAGTGGAATGAGAGTTGTTAGGACTCCCTCGGATTCCTTGAAATATTCATTTAACTGGTGGATATCCAACGGCTCTGCGCCAATCGATTTTGGCCCGCGTATGGAAGGAACTGCGGAAGACCCGTTTAGGGATTTTGGCGGATTTCTGGGAACACCAATGGGTGACCGGAACAAATATTATATCATGAGTCATGAAGAATTTGATTATGATCAGCTGTTTTGCGCCAAAGATAATACAATTGATGGCTGGCTGGAAAGAGCTCCTCAGGCGGATGATTTTGCCGATGGATATGACACCAGATATCTTCTCTCATTTGGACCTTTTGATATTTCACCCGGTGAGGTTTTACCGCTGACCTTTGCCTATGTTTCGGGCGCAGAATTTCTTTCCGACTGTGATGCCTATGAAAATAATTTTAATCGATTTGCCCCGGAAGAATACTACAATACCTTCAACTTTGATTCTATTGGATTAAATTCCATTTGGGCCGGTATGATTTATGACAATCCCGGCGTCGATACTGACGGTGATGGATATCGAGGTAAATACAGAATCTGCATTTCTGAGGATTCTCCTGGCAAAGGTGGCGAGGCGAGTCGTGAAGATACTGTTTATTATCAGGGAGATGGTGTCCCTGACTTTAAAGGTGCCTCTCCCCCGCCAGCTCCGGAGCTTTGGGTTATCAACCCGTATCCGCTAGGCGATACAATCAAAAGCTTAATAATTCCTCATGTTACCGAAGCCAATGAAGGTGAAGTTACAATCAGGTGGTATGGATATCGTTCAGAAACGACAAAAGATCCTTTTAGTGGTATAATTGATTTTGAGGGATACCGCGTTCTTACCTCGCTTACTGAGGAACTTGAAGGTTTTGTTCTATTGTCCTCATTCGACAAAGAAAATTATAATAGATTTGAATATGATCGTTTTGCCGCAGACAACCCCTGGGGTCTTCGTGAATTACCATTCTCATTACTCGAATTAAAGGAATTATATGGGGAGGATTTCAATCCTAACGAATGGCGAATTGACCAACCTTTTTATTGGTTAGACACCTTAGTCATTGACACAGGTATAGTCCCAGACACAATCATTACAGAGAATTCCTTTTATTTCGCTGCTCAGGATTGGAATCAATCCGATTTAACCGACACTACATTGATTCATAAAATGTATCCCAATCAACCGCCTCCTTCAATTTTAGACCACGATTCAGCCTGGGTTTACACAAGAGATGAAATGACCGATGACGGCTATTTTAAATACTATATGTATGAATACAACTTTACAAATTTATTGCCATCGCAGCTTTATTATTTTGCGGTAACCGCCTTTGATTTTGGCTCGCCAAAAAGTGGGTTGACTTCATTGGAAACTCGACCAAACAAGAATTTTATTGCTGAATATGCCCAGAATTCGAATTCGTTAGTTGAAAATGGCGATTTAAAAGTTGTTGTATACCCCAACCCCTATCGGGGTGATGCCAATTATAAGGACGCTGGCTTTGAAGGGCGCGGAATTGGTGATGCTGCCGATGAAAGAATACGTCGCATTCATTTTACCAATCTTCCTCATAAATGCACCATTCGAATATTCTCATTGGATGGTGATTTAGTGCGTCAGATTGATCATGATGAGCCATTGGATTATCCCGGATCAATGCATGAGGAGTGGGATTTAATTACCCGTAATACTCAAATGATTGTCTCCGGAATTTATTATTATTCAGTTGAATCTGAATATGGCAGCCAAATTGGAAAATTGGTTGTAATTTTGTAGCTATTATAAATAATTGGGAGGATAAATAGACCTCATAAAACTACCTCATTTGTTTATCTTCCCATATTATCCCGCCATAAGATAAGCATGGGCGTAATTGAATTTCTTTGAATATTTTGGTTTTCCCTATTGCGTCCATCGACATATTACATTAATGTTAGGGTCAAAATAAAATAGAAAGGCAGGTTCTATTGTTCAGCAAAACAATAAGTGATTTAATCTGCCAACAGGAGCCTAAAAAAGATAGGGAGAATAAAATAATGAAGAAATTCAATCAATTAGGCCTTACATTTGCAATTCTTTTATTATTAATAATTGTATCGAATGATGCCTTGGCTCGCGCTCGATACGACATCAACAATAATCAAATTCAGGCGCGAAAAATCTCGGATGATCCATATGTATCTATTGGGGTTCATAGAGTTGGCCGTTTGGGGCTGACGGTAGTTAATGTCGGCCAAATTGGAACCGGGTTTGCCGGTGCCCAAATGGATCCAAGAGATCCCAACAGAATAGCTCCGTCAGCTGTTTATCCTTATCCCGGCAACAACACCTATCTATTTGCAGGAGCATTTTGGATTGGCGCAATCGTTGGACGCGATACTCTTGTTTCAGTTGGTGCTGATGGCTGGTCGTTTATACAGGAAATGTATCCCGATCCTTATCCAAGAGGAGAAGTTCTTTTCAGATCTATTTCTAACCCCAGCGATTTGGATGCGGTATCTGAAGAGGATTTTGTAATGATGTACACCGATACAGTCACCAACCCAGCTTATGTCGCCCCTGACCCCAATGACGGACGACCGCATATTCCGCTGAATATTGAAGTTAACCAACGCAGTTATGCCTGGAGTTATTCTTATGCCGAAGATTTTGTTTTATTCGATATGTCAATTAAGAATATCGGCAACAGAGTGCTAAATCAATTTTATATGGGTTTGTATGTTGATGGTGATGTCGGCAGTCTTAATGGATCTGGACAGGAATTTACAGACGATATTTGCGGTTTCAAAAGAGATATCCCATCACCTCTTGGCCATGACTGGGTCGATACAATAAATGTTGCCTATATAGCTGATAATAATGGCAGAGATGATTCCAATAATGAGGACGATTGTCCCTTCGGGCCCGGTAATTATACCGGTGTCCATGGTATGAGAGTTGTCAGGACTCCCTCTGACTCACTAAAATATTCATTTAATTGGTGGATATCAAACGGCGGAGCGGCATTCGATTTTGGCCCACGCATGACCGGAACCGCGGAAGATCCGTTTCGTGATTTTGGCGGATTTTTGGGAACTCCGGAAGGTGATCGAAACAAATATTATATTATGAGCCATGAAGAGTTTGATTATGATCAGCTTTTCTGTGCCAAAGATAATACCAATGAAGGTTGGCTGGAAAGAGGACCCGATGCTGATGATTTTGCCGACGGTTTTGACACTCGATATCTGTTATCTTTTGGTCCTTTTGATGTCTCTCCCGGAGAAGTATTACCGCTGACCTTTGCTTATGTGGCTGGCGACAATTTTTTCTCAGATTGTGATGCTTATGACAGATTTAATAGATATGCTCCTGAAGGATATTACAACACGTTTAATTTTGACGAAATCGGGTTAAATGCAATCTGGGCAGAGCAGATCTATGACAACCCTGGAGTTGATACAGATGGTGATGGATATCGGGGAAAATATCGAACTTACCCGGAAACAACTTTTTATGTTGTTGATGAAGTTCAATATATTGGTGAGATTACCATCGATACAGTTTTTCATAAAGGTGATGGGGTACCAGATTTTAAGGGCGCCTCTCCGCCACCGGCTCCGGAACTATGGGTTATTAATCCCTATCCAATAGGTGATACAGTTAGAAGTTTGGTAACCCCCGGACTTACCGAAGCTAATGCCGGCGAGATGACAATTCAATGGTATGGTTATCGTTCGGAAACAACTCAGGATCCTTTCAGCGGAGAACTCGATTTTGAGGGGTATCGTGTCTATATGTCACTGACTGAAGAGCTCCTTGGATATTATGTGGTTTCTACATACGACAATGAGAATTATAATAGATATGAATACAATCCAAATTCAACAACGACCGGCGAAGAGTGGGAATTAAATGATTTGCCTTTTACCATTGATGAGCTAAAGGCACTTTATGGTGAAAGCTTTAATCCAAATGAATACACACTCAATCGACCATTTTATTGGGAAAACGATTCAACCAACTATATATTCGCCGCGCAGGATTGGAATCAATCGACCTTAACCGATACCACTCTAATTCATAAGGTGTATCCAAATCAACCGTATCCGTCGGTTCTCAATCATGATTCCGCCTGGGTCCATTACCGGGATGAGATGACCACTGATGGATATTTCAAATATTTCATGTATGAATTCAAAGTCACGAATTTATTGCCATCCCAGCTTTATTATTTTTCGGTCACCGCCTTTGATTTTGGATCCCCGAGCAGCGATCTTGCCTCACTTGAAACTCGCCCCAATAAAAACTATATAGCCGAATACGCACAAAATCAAACTAGCGTAGTTGAGGCTGGTGGCTTAAATGTAGTTGTTTATCCGAATCCATATCGCGGGGACGCCAATTATAAGGATATCGGTTTCTTCGAAGGAAGAGGTTTGGATAATCCGCCCGACGAAAGAATTCGTCGTATTCACTTTACCAACCTCCCCCATAAATGCACAATTAGGATATTCTCGATAGATGGTGATTTAATTCGTAAGATTGAACACGATGATCCGATAGATTTTCCAGGATCAATGCATGAGGAATGGGATCTAATCACTCGGAATACGCAGATGGTTGTCTCTGGCATTTATTATTACTCGGTTGAATCAGAGAATGGCAGCCAAGTTGGCAAACTTGTGATAATACTTTAAATGACGTTATTTTTGGAATCCGGATTCTATACAATTCGGATTCCATCTAATGAACTATGCAATTACGGCTAATATTATTTATTGTTATTTGGTTATTCATTTTAATCTCGCCAATAAACGCATTTTTACAAAACAATCCCAAATTAAATAATTCTCCGGCACCTTTTTCATTCAAAGCTTCGGCCGATGATCCATATTTAGAAATCGCCGTCGAAAATGTCGGTAATGTGTGGCTAACAATTACAAATAATGCCCAATTTGGGACAGGATGGATCGGAAGTATCACCGATCCGGTAACCGGTCTGGTGGCTCCATCCTGTATGTTTCCGGCAAATTCAAATATTAATTATTTGTACGTCGGCGGCTTTTGGATTGGGGCGGTAGTGGGACGAGATACTCTTGTTTCCATTGGCATTGATGATAATTATCAGGTTATTGAATTCTGGCCCGATCCGGCTCCAAAAGGTCAAATATCAAGAAGTTCAATTAGAACCTCTGACCCAAATTTTAGTGAATTTGCAAAATCTGAATTGGATATAAATTTAATTTACACCGATACTGTGACAAAACCAACCCTTGTCACTTCTGATCTTACCGACGGTCGTCCGCATATTCCGCTTAATATAGAAATTACTCAAAGAAGTTATGCATGGAGTTATGAGTATGCAGAAGATTTTATTCTCTTTGATTATTCAATCAAAAACATTGGGAAGAAATCGCTCGAAGATGTTTATATGGCTATTTATGTTGATGGCGACGTCCACCACGAATCATTGTTTGGACCGGAGGGTTATGGCGAAGATATTTGTGGTTTTCGACAGACTTATCCATCGGTAGGAGTTTGTGAATTTCTGGATACAATCAATATTGCATATATAACCGATAATGATGGCGATCCCAATCCGGAGACGCATGAAATAAACTCCGGCTCGGCCAGCGGAATTGCTGGCATTAGAGTTGTTAGAACTCCTTCTGATTCGCTCCGTTATTCGTTTAACTGGTGGGCGACTGATTATGGCAGCGCTGCCCGTGATTTTGGTCCTCGAAAAAAAGGGACGGAAGATCATCCCTTTCGTGATATGGGCGGCGTCCTGGGAACTCCTTATGGCGACAGAAATAAATATTATATTATGCGCAATGATGAATTCGATTATGACCAGTTATTTACTGCCAAAGACCATACGACCGACGAATGGCTACAACGCCCACAAAATGCTATTGATATCGCCGACGGTTACGATGCAAGATATTTATTATCATTTGGTCCTTTCGGCATCCATAGCGGAGAAGTTTTGCCGTTAAGTTTTGCCTGGGTTTGTGGCAGTAATCTCCATATGAGAGGACGTGATTTCGAAGAATACTATGATTATAATAATCCAGAGGAGTATTATAGTAAATTCGATTTTTCGGATCTGGCGAAAAATTCGGTATGGGCTTCATGGATCTATGACAATCCCGGAGTTGACACTGATGGAGACGGTTACCGGGGCAAATATAGAACTTGTTGTTCGGAATACGACATTGAAATTAATAACGCCGTCACTCCACCTGAAACAACTATCATTTGCATAAATTCCGATACGGTTTACTATGAGGGAGACAAGATCCCTGACTTTAAGGGTGCCTCTCCTCCGCCTGCGCCAGATATCAGAGTATATCCTTCTGTTAGTAATAATGTCGGTGCACTTACTATTCGCTGGAACGGTTTTAAATCTGAGCTAACCAGAGATGTTTTTAGTAATCAATTCGATTTCGAAGGGTATCGAGTTTACAAAGCTTTTGAGGAAACAAATTCAGAATATGAATTAATATCATCCTATGACAAGGAAGATTATAATCGATATTTTTGGGACGACAATAAGAATCAATGGAAACTTCCTTCAGATCCACCTTTTACACCAGACTCTCTTCGACAGTTTTATGGAGAACATTTTGATCCGCTTCTCTATGGCATTGATAATCCGTTGTTTGTTTCAAATTTGAATGGTGATACAAGTTATTATTTTTCCAGACAGGATTGGAATTCATCAACTCTAACTGATACGATGTTTATTCATAAGCGTTTTCCACAACAGGTCTTCCCAACCATTTTAAATCCGGATTCGGCTGCTCTGTATTTCCCGGATGAATTAACCGAAGAGGGCGAATTCAAATACTTCGAGTATGAATACATACTCAGGAATCTTTTGCCATCGCAGCTTTATTCTGTTTCGGTGACCGCTTTTGATTATGGATCACCCGGACATGGTCTTGGGGCACTGGAAACAAAGCCGGTGATAAATACGATTTCAGAATATCCTCAGAATTCGACCGATTTAGTAGAATCAAAAATTCTTGAAGTAATTGTATATCCAAACCCTTACCGAGCTGATGGCAATTATCGAAATGATGGCTTTGAGGGCCGTGGCAAAGAATTTCTTCCTGACCAAAGAGTCAGGGCACTGCACTTTACCAACCTTCCACATAAGTGTAAAATCCGAATATTTTCAATTGATGGGGATTTAATTCGAGAAATAGATCATGATTGTGAACCTGGTGATCCTCAATGTATGCATGATCAGTGGGACCTAATTACCAGAAATACACAGGCGGCAGTTTCCGGAATTTATTATTTTTCTATAGAATCTTCTTTGCACAACCAAATTGGCAAATTCGTATTAATAATGTAGCCTTGAAATTATGAGACGTAAAAAATTATACATATTGGTAATTATTGCTCTGACAATATTATTTGCTTCGGTGGCATTGGGACGGACAAATTATACTCCAAAACCGGCCAATCTTAATAAGATTGGAAGCCAAGTTCCCTACATGACAATCAGCGTCCATAATGCCGGGAAAATGGCCCTTACAATTACCAATTATGGCCTCATTGGAACCCAGGGCCAGACTATACCCGATCCGATTACAGGTTTGGCGGTTCCCTCTTTAAGTTACCCGCAAGGATTGGGTTTGGAATATCTATCATGCGGCGCCTTATGGATCGGTGCTATTGCTGGTCCCGATACTTTGGTGACAACGGGAAATAGTTTTACTTCGCGAGATATCAATGAATTTCAGCCGGCACCATATCCCGAAGGAGATATACTATTTCGCTCGATCAATGACCCCGAAGCTCCCGAATATGTAGATGCCGTTTCTAATCAGGATTTTATTGCGACCTATTATGATACATTTCCCGAGTTATCAGGCAACGATTACTTTACCGGTGAGGTGCACAATCCACTCGGCATCAAGGTTATTCAGAATAGTTATTCATGGGGTTACGATTATGCGGAAGATTTTATAATATTTGACTACTCAATAGTTAATGTCGGACAAAAAAATTTGAAGGATGTTTATATTGGGTTATATATGGATAATGATATCAGTCCAGCCAATGTCTTTGGCAATGGCGATGATATCTGCGGTTTCCTGAAATCGTCACCATCCCGATATATAGATGGCCTGGTGGATACTGTTGATGTAGTCTGGGCGGCCGATAATGATGCCGATCCCAATGCGGGGGGATTTATTCAAGGGGCGAGAGCACCTTCATCTTCTGTAGGTACAAAGATTCTTCGCACCCCGGCCGATTCAACCAGATTCACATTTAACTGGTGGGGCACAAGCTTTGGCATGGGCGGCTATAATTGGGGACCGAGAAAACTACCGGAATCCGGGGAACAAATTAGACCATTTCTTTTTGATTTGCTTGGAACACCATTGACTGATCGGGATAAATATTTCATGATGAGCCAAAATGAATTTGATTACAACCAGGAATATGCGATGAATGATCATTCTCATCTTGGCTGGCTCCCCCCTCCAAATGAAGCGGCGAATATTGCGAATGGTTCAGATATTCAATATCTGTTATCATGCGGTCCATTTGACTTTGATAGAGGCGATGTGCTTCCATTTACATTCGCGATTATTGGCGGACAGGATTATTATTATCAGAGCATCCAAATCCAGCCGATGGGATATGTTAATTTTAGAAACTCTTCCGATTTAGCTTTAAATGCCGTCTGGGCTTCCTGGGTTTTTGACAATCCCGGTTATGATACTGACGGCGATGGTTACAAAGGGAAATATTATATAAAAGTTTACGATTCTTTATTCGACCCCAATATTAATGAGTGGGTGGCATCTGTGGCTGAAACATTGTATTACAAAGGAGATGGTGT
>JAQBFG010000246.1:0-4187 GCA_032123495.1 Candidatus Zixiibacteriota bacterium
AGATGCTGTACCATTCCGAATCGGTCAGAGTATCAAGAGTCATCGGAAAAAGAATTTCTTCTTCTTTGAAAATCATTTCGTCGACTGATTTCGATGCCGGTTTCAGCACCAGATCAACAACTGATTTGATTTCATCAGCATTTGATTCGGCCGTCTGTGCCAGCGATTCAAATGCCCCTTTAAGAAGCTCCCGGGTTTCATCATGTTTACCCCACATCACTTTGGGCGGACCATCGATTCCATGTTTTTCCATATATGGAAACAGAAGATTTTCTTTGCGTGAATAATGTTTCTCGACATCGCTGAGCGCCTGGAAGCGAATTTTGATTTGGTCTATAATGTCTTTGGGACTATCAGAACTTTTCAATTCAGAGATTTTATCATACAACTTATCAAGAGCATCTATTTCCCATTTAAGAGCGCGGTTTTCCTCTTTAAAAGTATGAACAGGATGCCCGGCCGGTGCCACTTTGGCTCCCTCATGGCTGATCTTTCCTTTTAACGCAGCGGTATGAATATCACATAATTTTAAGACGTCCTCAACCGGAAGTCCCTCTTCGATTAGCTCCTGCTCAACAACAACAACATCATCGTAAGGAATCTCACCAAGAATTCTTGTTAACTGTTTTTTTACAGATTCCGGCGCCTCACCTTTATGAAGCTGCAGAATCATATGCTTGAGAAGCTCTTTGCGTTTATCCGAATGTTCTAATAGTTCGCTCATTTTTTATCCTCAGTTTAATTTTCTTAAATTCGCTTTTCAATAAAATTACAATCCCCGTTCCCAAACCCGCTATAAGCATAACACCTTTTTTACGTATTCAGATACTGATTTTTAAAATTTTTATTTTATCTCATTTAAAACTTTTCCAATAAAGATGGTCTCATTTTTGATAAAAACAAACAGGCGTTGACAACACCTGCCTATGGAATTATTCAAAATAAATTGAGTAAATCAGGCAGGAGACTGAAACTCCTGCCTGATAATCATAATCTATTTCAACAGCAACATCTTCTTTGTTTCTTGAAAATCATCAACACTTAATTGATAAAAATATACTCCGGTAGAAACATTTTTCCCATTTGAATCGTTGCCATCCCAAAACTCCGAATATGTCCCTGCCTCGTAAAAACCATTCGCTAATTCAAGAACTTTTTGACCCAAAATATTATAAATCTCAAGTTTGACATTTGAAGCCCTTGGCAAAGTGAAATTTATCGAAGTAGTCGGGTTAAACGGATTTGGCCGATTCTGATCTAATGAATAACTTTCGGGAAGGGTTCCATTGTCGGGATCACCGATTTCGGTCGATTGCCTGGTAACAACAGTATCCGGGCTGCCAATAATGGGATTTTCATAAAGGGTGCCATTAAATAAATAACGTAGATTTTTAATTTCAATGTGATATTTGACCCCGGGATCCAAATTTTGAATAAGATACTCATAATCAAAATATTTTAAGAATCCATCATCAGTTAATTCTTCCGGTGCGGCAAATCTCGGATTTTCTATCGATGGGTATGGCGAACCGGGATATAGTTTATGAATTCCTGACAGATCATTATCAAGCGCATTATTTTCGCCAGCAGGTTCGAAATAAAGGTATCCACTTCCATAGGGCGCAGGATTATCTATATCATGTTCCTCGGGATTATCTATTCCGAAGGCAGTTTTTATTCTTTCCGGTGTCATTGGATTATCGTTCGCTTTAATCCATTCATCTGGCTCGCCGCTTCCAGAATATCTAAAATAGTTTTCTATATCATATTGGGCTATTAATTCATAATCACTATCTTCTATATTATCACCAGCCGCCAAATAAATTCCATAACCCTCAAATATTAAAGAACTATTCAAATCATAATATTCAGGTTTAAGACCATTCCATTTTAAATTAATCGAAGTTTCTCCGGGATCGGTTCTTATACTGGGTGGATAGGGATCAATCGGAATTAAATCTGAAACGCCATCGCCTTTATAATAAACGGTGTCTTCACCGCAGAGCCTGTATTTTCCCTTATATCCGTCGCCATCGGTATCAACACCGGGAATATCATATCTCCATCGGGCATTCAAAACGTTTTGACCAATATCATCAAAATTGAAAGTGTTGTAATACGCCTCTGGCGCAGAGTTATCAAAATCATTATAAGCATCACAATCGGTATGAAAATTCTCCCCTGCAACATAAGCAAATACAAGCGGTAATATTTCGCCCGGTTGAATTCTAAATGGGCCGAACGAAAAAAGATATTTGGTATCAAAACCATCAGCAAAATTATCAGCATCAGGGCCTGGCGGCAGCCAGCCATCTGCTGTCTGGTCCACTGCCGAAAATAACTGATCATAATCAATTTCAGGATGACTCAAGATATAATATTTATTTCGATCACCCATAGGTGTCCCCAAATACCCGCCAAAATCACGGAATGGGTCTTCGTCGGTTCCCGCTTTTCTCGGTCCGAAATCAAGCGGTGCTGAGCCATTTGATATCCACCAATTAAAATTAGTTGTCAGGGAATCATTCGGAGTAGCCAAAATGGAAACACCTGTCACCGATGTAACCGCATTTGCATCGTACGGACATTCTGCGGTTTCGTTTCTGCCGTTATTATCAGCTATCCAGGCCAAATCTATTGTTTCTTCTTCATCGCAACCTAAAGGCGATTCAATTGTTTTTTTAAAGCCACAAATATCATCAGTAAATTCAGTCCCTGAACCGGGAATATTTCCGACATCACCATCAACATATATACCTAAATAGGCATCTTCAAGAGTTTCGTTACCAATATTTTTGATAAAATATTCAAAAATAACAAAATCATCCAATGCCGGATCACTCCAGGCATGGGTTTTCTGAGTGATTTCGACATTCAGTGGAAAATGCGGACGTCCATCCATTGGGTCACTGGCAACAAAAGCAGGATGAGTGCAGGTATCAGTATAGATTGAAATAAAATCCTGCTCAGATACCGCCCCTATATCATCAGGATCAAGATTGGATAAGTGTTTAATTTCACCTCTTGGATAAGGATCGGGCCACACTTCTTTGGTATTTATCCAACCATCAGCACCGACTGACACCAATGTATCATTTCCAACAATTGCCCCGATCCATAATGAGCCGCCAAAAAGATAACTCTGATTCCCGGGATATGGATAAGTACAAGATGGAGCCTCTACTGTTGGGTTCAGAGGATCAAGCATACTTCCCATAAAACCGGTTCCGATTTGCCCCTGATTTGTTATTGTCAATCCGATCTTACCAACATTATGAACACGAATTGCAGTGTAAGGATCTTCTGCTGTATAAGTTGTTTTTAGCGCTTTTTTGTTTTGTTCATTAAATAAACTATGTGCTATCACCGAACTGTTGGCAAAAATAACCAACAGGATACCAATTGAGAAAATGCCATATTTTATAAACATGGTCATTAGCGATAATGTTTTGCTATTTCGCATCATTCCTCCCCCAGAATATTTTCTGATTTTAGCAATTACATTTTATTTAGATTTAATAATATAGCTTTAAACGGCCATTTTGACAAGTAATATTATAGTCAAAATGTCTCTTTTATATCCTCCCTCCCATAGAGAAAACGAACAAGACATGTTTTTATCCAAAAAATAAATAAAAAAATATAAGAAAACCAAATTGCCAAACGGCCATATATTTTCGATTTCAATTAATTTGGAATATTTGACCAAATTTGTTATATTTATAAGTAGATTCAAACTGTTTTAATAATATATTTATTTGGGCGAGGAGATATTTAATGACGTTATCTATTAAACGAGCCAATTATTATCTTACAATTGTTGAAGACAAACATGGAAAAGGGTACTGGTTATTGGAACATTTCCGTCAAAAAGGAGTGAGCCTCGAAGCATTTGTTGCTTTTCCCCTCGGCGGCGGTAAATCGCAAATGGACTTTGTGGTTAGTGATGTTGAAGTATTACGGCAAGCGGCATTAGAAGCCGGGATTCAATTAACCGGTCCGAAACGTGCCTTCATGGCACAGGGCAATGATGAGGTCGGGGCGATAGTTGAACTTCATCAAAAACTTTCTGCAGCGGAGATCAATATCCATGCCGGAAGCGGATTAAGCGGAGGAGCCGGAACTTTCTGCTATCTCTTTTGGGTAAACTCAGAAGATTATGAAAATGCCGCTTCGGCTCTTGGAGT
>JAQBFG010000247.1:0-19479 GCA_032123495.1 Candidatus Zixiibacteriota bacterium
CTGGCAGAGGAAACAAAAAAAGCAGCCGAAGAACTTGGTCTGGAATATCAGATCGAAAATGTAGAAGACATTCAGAAAATCACTTCTTACGGCGTGATGATGACACCGGCGTTAGTGGTTGATGGAGAGGTAAAAGTTGTCGGCAAGGTACCATCTTTGGAAACATTGAAAAAATATCTTAGCGAATAAGAGAGAATTAAATAAAGGAGCGAAACAGATGAAACACAAATTCATTATTGCAATCATGTTCACAGCAATCGTTTTTATCGTTGCCGGGCTGGGGGCACAGCCAGAAGAACAGAGCCAAACAAGTAAAGAGGCAAAAATTTCGGCACCAATAGACTCCACCAGGATAGATACTAACGACAGTACAAAGACTGAACCGGAAGTTATCGCCTACTATTTTCATACTACTGTTCGTTGTGTCTCCTGTAAAAAAATTGAGGCCTATTCGAGGGAAGCTATCGAAAACGGATTTGCCGAGGAGTTAAAAAACGGAACGCTAAAATTCGAGTCAATTAATATTGATGACGAAGATAATAAACATTTCGCGAAAGATTATCAATTATACACAAAATCTCTTATCATCTGCGATATGGAGAGTGGGAAACAGGTCCAATGGAAAAATCTGGAAAAAGTCTGGCAGCTTTTGGGGAACGAAGAAAAGTTTATAAAGTACGTCCGTGATGAAATCAATAGCTATCTGAAGGAAAGCTGATGGATTCCTATGCAATTGCATTAGGATCAGCTCTCTGGTTAGGAATCCTGACATCGATATCACCCTGCCCGATGGCCACCAATATCGCCGCGATCACATATATTGGTCAACGAGTAGATAGTCCGCGAAAAGTAATCGCTGCCGGTCTGCTTTATACTCTGGGGCGGATGATAACCTATCTTATTCTTGGGATACTTATTGTCGCCAGTGTCCTTTCGATTCCGGAACTGGCGATGTTTCTTCAAAATAACATGAATAAATTTCTTGGACCGATTCTTATTGTTGTTGGTATCTTTCTTTTGGATTTAATCTCATTTAGCTTTCCCGGCGGCGGAATCGGTTCTTCAATGCAAGGAAAAGTAGAACGGTTTGGAATTTGGGGTGCCGGTTTTCTCGGTCTTCTTTTTGCCCTGTCTTTTTGTCCGGTCTCAGCGGCGCTGTTTTTTGGCAGTTTAATACCGCTGGCGGTCGATCATCAGTCTTCAATTGCATTGCCAACTGTATATGGAATTGGCACCGCCCTTCCGGTTATTCTATTTGCATTTGTTATTGCCATTAGCTCAAGGTTGGTGGGGGTTATATTTAACAAGTTAAAGATCATCGAAAAATGGGCTCGCAGGATAACCGGAGTTGTGTTTATTATTGTGGGCATTCATTATACACTTATTTATATTTTTGGAATTGACGTATTCAATTGGTAGCACAAACTTAAAAAAGCTAAGACTATTGTCAGCGCAGTTTTACATATTTTTGTAGCAGTGAGTATGATATTATTAATTGTCCGGGAATTGGGTGATGATTGTTTCGAAAATATAGGAGAATAGAGAATGCAATCTGAAGGATCAGTAATCAGAAGACTTGGATTCCTTGACAGATATCTGACCGTTTGGATATTCGCCGCGATGGGGATCGGCGTGGCATCCGGTCACTTCTATCCCGGAATAGCCGGATTTTGGGACACGTTTTCTGTCGGAACAACCAACCTTCCGATTGCTATTGGCTTGATTCTTATGATGTATCCTCCTTTGGCTAAGGTACGTTATGAAGAAATGGGACGAATTTTTCGCGACTACAAGATTCTGATTCTCAGTCTGGTACAAAACTGGGTAATAGGACCGATTCTGATGTTTGTGCTGGCCGTGGTGTTTCTGTCCGGTTACCCTGAATATATGATCGGCTTGATTATGATCGGGTTGGCCCGGTGTATCGCGATGGTGATTGTTTGGAACGACCTTGCTGATGGAGATCCGGAGTATGCCGCCGGACTGGTTGCATTTAATTCTGTTTTTCAGGTGCTGTTCTACTCATTGTTCGCCTGGATTTTTGTAACCAAATTGCCGCCTCTTTTTGGACTTGAAGGGGTAGCGGTTGATGTTACTATCGGCCAGATTGCCGAAAGTGTTTTTGTATATCTCGGCATTCCGTTCATCGCCGGGATGCTGACAAGATTGATTTTAGTAAAGGCTAAAGGAAAGGAATGGTATCATCGGGAATTTATTCCGAAAATCAGTCCTATCACGCTTATTGCGCTGTTATTCACGATTCTGGTTATGTTCTCGCTTAAAGGTGAATTGATTGTTAAAATTCCAATGGATGTGGTCCGTATAGCAATTCCGTTATTGATTTATTTTGTGGTGATGTTTCTGGTTAGTTTTTTCATGAGTAAAAAGGCTAAGGCTAATTATGCCAAAGCGACAACTCTCAGTTTCACCGCAGCATCTAACAACTTTGAGCTTGCAATCGCAGTTTCGGTGGCGGTCTTTGGTATCAATTCCGGAGTTGCATTTGCGGCGGTAATTGGACCATTGGTTGAAGTTCCGGTTCTGATTGGTCTGGTTAATGTTGCTTTGTATTTTAGGAAAAAATACTTCGCAGATAACGATATTGAGATTAAAAGTTGTAAAACGAATTAGAATAAACAATAATTATATTAAAATCTTTCATCTTTATAAGTTCTTTATATAGTTTTCCTAATTTTTGAGATTAAAAACTATTCTATATGTATCTTATTCGTATTCATAATATATTTGTTTCTAACTTAGAAATATGTTAATCTATTTAGAATAATTGAGATAGAGGATTAATAATGGCCAGGGAACTTTCAGATTTAAAACATACAGCCGTCAGTTTAAAAAACGGCGGAGAAGTAATAATTCTTGATACCGGTTCAGTTATTAATGCTGAGGCGGAAGCTATGCTGCAGGCCCTGCATTCGCGTTCGACTGGTGGTTTAAGAAACCATTTGGAGATTTTGGCGGAAAAAGGGGCCGACAATTTTATGGAAAAGTTTTATGTCGGTTACGGACATCATTCAATCGGGGATTGCGGAGACACGACCATATTTGTCGAAGGGGTTTCGATGCCGACGGTCAAAGCGGTTCAGGATAACCCTCTTTTTAGAGGGCAGGAATCATCGACAAGGTATTTGGATTTTTCCCGGCAGCCGTTTATTGACCCAACCAAAACCAAAGAAGGTAAAGCCCTTTTGGAAAAACAGCGGCAATTTTATATTGATGCCCAGGAACCAACCAGAGAGAATTTAAGAAACCTCCATCCAATAAAAGAGAACGAAAATAAATCTATCTATAAAAAGGCGATCGATGCCAGAACATTTGATATTACCAGATCTCTTCTCCCGGCAGGAGCGGCGACAAATTTCGCGTGGCATACCGATCTGAGGCAAGCGGCTGATAAAATGCTGTTTTTGAAACATCATCCTTTACCGGAAGTTAGGGAGATCGCCTCAGGGATAAAAGAAGCGCTTACAAAACATCACCCTCATTCTTTTGGGCATGAAATCCCCGATGCAACCGAAAGCTATCAAGACCTGATAGCGGAAAATTATTATTACCATGATCCGGAATGCCCCGATGAACCAATTATTGATTTTAAAAATATTGATCTTAATGAGCTGAAAAAATATAACGACCTTTTCAGTAAAAGACCACCCAAAACAGGCCTTCCTAAATTTGTCGGGCAAATAGGTACTCTTGATATAAAATATCAGTTAGATTTTGGTTCTTTTAGAGATGTGCAAAGACACCGCGCGATAACCCAAAGAATGCCGCTGCTTACTACTGAGTTGGGATTTAATCAGTGGTATACTGATAATCTGCCGGAATCGGTAAGAAAAAAACTGCCGGGGCATTTGGAAATGATTAATAAGGCGATTGCCGAATTTAAAATTCCGAGAGAAATACAGCAATATTTTATACCGATTGGGTATAATACTTCCAATAGATTTACCGGAGATCTGCCGGCAACAGTGTATATGGTGGAAATAAGAGACTCCCGGTTTGTGCATCCGACCCTGCAAAAAGTCGCCCATAATATTGGGAAACAGATTACCGGCAAGTTAGGCATTAGATTAAATGTCGACCAGGAACCAAACAGTTTTGATATAAAAAGAGGGGAACAAGATATTGTCGCCAAAAAATGAATAGTGAGTGTCAGGCTGTTTGAATAAGGAATGATCTCAGAATATAAAAGAGCCTTATTGTTCATCTTTATAATCATAGCGCAATTTGTTTCTCATATTTGATTTACATTGGTTTTTATGAGTACTGTCGAATTATTAAAAAATTGTTATCTCTGCAAAGAATTAAATGAGCAGGAATTAAGCTCGCTGGCCGAGATCGTTTTTATTCGGACTGTTGATAAAGGGGAGATTCTGTTTTTTCAGGGTGACCCGGCCAACGGTTTTTATACGCTGCTTTCAGGTCTGATTCGTATTTATAAATCTTCGCCCGAAGGTAAGGAATATACTCTGCATACTATCCGACCGGGTCAGATGTTTGCTGAGGCGGCGATTTTTGGCGGTAATAAATTTCCGGCCAACTGTATCGCTCTTGAGGAATCAAATGTTGCCTTTTTTGCCAAAGACAGATTTATCAATTTAATTGCTAACTCTCCTCACATTTCGTTGAAGATGATCTCGGCGTTATCCGGTTTTGTCAGAGATTTTAACATGCAAATTGAAAACCTGTCGTTAAAAGAGGTTTCAGCGAGACTTGCCCTGTTTTTATTAAACCAATCAGAAAAAACCGGTCAAAACAGTATTGTTCTTGATATATCAAAATCAGAACTGGCCAATTCTCTTGGCACGATAAGTGAGACACTTTCTCGTAACTTTCGTAAGATGAAAGAGTTGGGTGCAATTGAGATAGATGGCAAAAATATCTCAATCCTAGATTTTGACAAACTACGGGCAATTGCCGAGGGCGAAAAAGTTTAGTTTTTTTTGACTTAAATCAAAGCCGATTTTAATCCAATTCCCGACATTTCAAATATGGAAACTGATAATAAAATCTGCGTACATATTTGGAGGTCGAAATGGCAGTTAGAAAAATAATTAAAATTGATGAAGAGAAATGCGATGGCTGCGGAGATTGTGTTCCAAGCTGTGCCGAGGGGGCAATTCAGATCATTGATGGCAAGGCAAAAGTGATCAATGAGACTTATTGCGATGGTTTCGGGGTCTGTTTGGGTGAATGTCCTCAGGGTGCTATAACAATGGTGGAACGGGAAGCGGCCGCTTATGATGAAGAGGCTGTCCAAAGACATTTGGCTGATCTTAATAAAAAGAAGTCGACTCCTCTTCCGGTAATTGAATCTTCTTCGATTCCTGTTCAACCGCATGGCGGTTGTCCCGGTTCTGCCATGAGAGGTTTTAATCAACCGCCGCAAGTATCAAGCCAGCCAGTCGAAAACGGCAGTATGTTACCTTCTCAATTGAAGCACTGGCCGGTTCAATTGATGTTGGTTCCGCCGCATGCACCATTTTTAAAAGGGGCAGATATTTTAGTCTGTGCCGATTGTGTTCCTTTTACGGTTCCTGATTTCCATAATCGTTATCTGGCCGGAAGAGCATTACTGGTCGCCTGTCCCAAATTAGATGATTTACAATACTATCACGAAAAGCTGAAAGATATTATAAGGGAAGCGGCGCCCAAAAAACTTACTGTTGTTAAAATGGAAGTGCCCTGCTGCACCGGTCTTGCACAGGTAACGGTTCAGGCCCGCGATGAAGTGAACCCCAATATCCCGGTCGAAGTTATCACCTGCGGTATTCAGGGTGGAAGTCATATTGAAAATATAAAAATTGGACAGGCCGGATAAAAACTGAAATGGAAGACAGAAAAGAGACAAATAGCTCGCCCGAAAAAGGGGAGATATCCCGGAAAAAATATAATCGGAACAAACAAAAACCGATTCAAACGGTTCGTTTCTGGGTTCAGGTCGGTTTTGTTCTTTTATGTTTATGGATAGGGATCGAGTTTTATAATTTTGTCAGATTTCTGGAAACCTCAGGTCTCGAAGGATCGGCTTATCGTCCCCCCGGAGCTGAAGGATTTTTACCGATCAGTTCACTGATGAGTATGTATCTTTTTGTGATCTCGGGTGAAATACATCCCGTTCATCCGGCCGGTTTCTTTATTCTGCTGGCGGCGATAGTAGCTTCTTTTGTTGTCGGGAAATCGTTCTGTTCATGGCTCTGCCCATTTGGCTGGTTGTCGGAATTATTGGGGGATATCGGTGAAAAACTTTTTAGAAGAAAATTAAAAATACCGATGTGGCTCGATTATCCGCTGCGATCTCTCAAATATCTATTGCTGATATTTTTTGTCTATTCAATATTTTTCCTGATGACCGAAGCCTCACTCCGCTCTTTTCTTGATAGTCCCTACAATATTGTGGCCGACATCAAAATGTATTATTTCTTTACCGATATTTCACGGCTGGCCCTGATAATTATTGCTGCTCTATTCTTTTTGTCTATTCCAATACGAAATCTCTGGTGCCGCTATCTTTGTCCGTATGGTGCCTTATTGGGATTGACATCACTTTTTAGCCCACTTAAGATCAAACGTAATAGCAGCAGCTGTATCGATTGTACTAAATGCGCCAAAGTCTGTCCATCGTTTATCAAGGTCGATAAAATTGATACTGTTATATCTGATGAGTGTACCAGCTGCCTGAAATGTGTCGATAGTTGCCCGGTGGCTGATACTTTGGAAATTAAAACAGTTTATTCTAATAAAGTAATCTCTAAAAAACTGGTGATTTATACTGTGACAGCTTTATTTGTTCTGATTACTGGTCTTGGAATGCTAACTGGCAATTGGAATAATAATATTAAAACCGAAGAATATCTGTTTCATCAAAAAGGGCTTCATAGCTATGGTCATCCGACCGGAACCCGTGAAATTTAAAAATTAAACGAGGAAACAGAAAAACAAAATAGAACCGGCAATTAAAAATATAGATTATTTGATATAATAATAAAGGCCGTCTTTTTATAGACGGCCTTTTTTTATGAAGACTTAATTTCTAATTGGAGTAACGCTTTTTAAACTCCTCAGCTGCCTTTTTGCGAGCATTTTTCACAGCCTCAGATTCGTTGCCGGTGAACCATTTATGTTCTTCCATTTCAAACATCTCGGCAATCAATTTTTCCACTTCTTCGGCTGCTTTGGCTTTTTCACCACCTTCAGCTTTGGCGTGCTCAATGATCTCCTGCACCTCAGGAATAAATTCAGCATAAAACCGTTCGGCGACTTCAAAGAAACCGTGCCATTGAGTATAATCAGGAGCAAACATCGCTGCACCCATCCGGGCCCGACGTCCTTCATGATGCCAAAGATAAAAATAGGTCCACTCAAGTTTATCATCAAATGCGATATCGTTGGTTATCAAACCGCTGGAACTTGCCTTTTTATAAATCTTTGTGGCCGGGATGCCAAATTTATCATTATAAAGTCCGACTGCACCATCGTACTGGGTATAGAAATTATCGATATAGCTTGACGTATGACAATTGGAGCAGACATTTTTCATATCGTTGCGGCGATCCTGCCATAATTTGACTTTGTGTCCGCTGGCGAGAGCGGCGGCATCAATTTTTTGTGAGACCGGGGGACGAAGTGTCCAACTGATGCGACTGCCGACATCATGAGTTATCGGAAGGTCTCTGGTAGCCGACATATGACAGGTGGCACAAGTTGGAGCGGCCGAATAGTCAATCCCGACAACCCATGAAGCACTTTCCAGTGCCATCCGGTCAACATTGGCATAGTACGCAATCCCATGTTTCGATTCTTCGTAGATCTCTTTTTGCGGATGATCCGGTCCCAAATGACACTTGCCGCAGTTTTCCGGCTGACGGGCCAGAGCGGCATCAAATGAATGGCGGCTGTGGCAGGCGGCGCATGATCCTTTGGAACCGTCCGGATTGATTCGTCCGACTCCTGTGTTTGGCCAGGTCTCCGGATCAAGCGTCCCATCATCATTAATCTTAACAACCGAACCATGGCACTGCTTACAACCGTTAATGGCTGCCATTGGCCCCTCAACAACTTCGCCCAAAACATTATCAAGCGATCCCAAAATTTTGCCGGCGTCGGCATGATGTGAATTCTGGAATTCGTCAAATTCGCCTTGATGGCATTTTGCGCAATCTTTTGGGGAAACAATAGTGGCAATTAGATATTCATCATGCTCGACCGCATCGGCATCATCCTTCTCGGCGGCATGGCATTCGAAACAGCCGACATCAGCCGCATAATGATGACTGTGACGCCATTCCTTGACAAGACCGGGCATATCAGCTTCATGGCAGGTGACACAAGCGGCCGATTCCTTCGACAGCGAGGCCGGGATCGTCCTGCTGGCCAACACCACCGTAAAACCAAAAATCAGTATTGCAGCAATTAGCAAAACGAGTTTGATTTTTTTCATGTCCTCTCCTTAGTATTTCTTTGTTCCTATATTTATTGCAAATTATTTTATAGATAATTCTTATCTTTTATTTCAATATTTTTAAATCATTCTGAAATTGCACTTAGTCACAATAATATAGATACATTGAATCTATTTTGTATTATTAGTATAAATCTTTTTTTACAGTGCGGTCAAGAGGTTTTCAATTACTAATTATAAACATTTGAGTTGTATCCGGTTTTTTCTTAAAAAGAGATACTGGGATCGATTATCTCCGAATGGTAAAAACGGCGTCATTTTTAAAATACGGAGATTTATGCCATATTTGCAGGTTGTGAAAATGATAACAAGATGTATATGTATAATCATGTTAGACAATAAGATATACCAGTTTTTGCAAAATAATCATAAAGAACTGTTGACAAATTGCCGAATTATTATTAATATATAATTCAGAAAAGTCAGAAAAGACAGAATTAACAGAAATGGTAGATAAGTTGACAAATAAAGAGTTTCTGACCACCAGTCAGGCGGCAAAAGTTTTGTCAGTTTCTCCTGACACGGTTCTAAAATGGGTAAAAGCCGGGAAAATAAAATCTAATCGAACTTTGGGCGGACATTTCCGAATTCCTGTTTCCGAAGTAAAAATGTTTAATGGTTCTGTTTCCGATGATTTTGAAAATGGAAACAATGGTCTTACAGCCGTCCCCTATCAGTATTGCTGGGAATATTTGGCCGCCGGGGGCCCGATAAAATCAGAATGTAAAGATTGTATAACGTTCCGTTCGCGAGCCAGTCGTTGCTATGAGCTAAAAGATATTCCCGGTGGGTTGGGGTGTCTGAATCTGATGTGCGATACCGAATGTTCCCGTTGCGAATATTTCAAAGTTGTTAATGGTCAGAAATTAAATATTCTGATTTTAAGTGAGAATAATAACATCGTCCAGGATCTCGAAAGCCTCGATGAAAATGGAATTTTTAGAATTCACTTTTCCGAAGATGAATACTCGGCGGCAATTGCAATCCAGGAATACCGTCCCGACTATATAATAGTCGATTGCTCAATTGGTAAAAGACGAACAGGGTATATATGTAATAATCTCTTTAATGATATTAGAATCCCGGTTGTACGAATCATATTATCATCCAAATCAAAAAATATTAAAGATTATTGCGATAAAGAGGTTTTTGGATGGATTCGAAAGCCGTTTGATGTCGAGCAGCTTAGAGAATGCATCAGGGGAGTTCCTAAATAGAAAATTTGCGCTAATTATAATAAAGGAGCTGTGTAATGGCCGATAGCATCAAGGTGAAGAACTGTAATTTGAGATTGCAAAAAGGCGATATCACCGATCTTGATATCGAATCGTTTGTATATTACGCCAGAGAAGATTTGGCTCTTGGTTCCGGATTTGGAACCGCCATTGCTGTCAGAGGCGGCCCGACAATTCAAAAAGAACTCAATGAAATCGGAAATATAAAAATGACCGAAGCGGTTGTTTCTGCGGCCGGTGAGATGAAGGCAAAGTATATTGTTCATGCCAACGGCCCCAAATTTCAAGAGGAAAATCTTCAGGAAAAGCTAAAACAAACAATACTTAATTCCCTTAAAAAAGCGGAAGAAAAAGGTATCAAGGCAATCGCCTTTCCACCAATGGGTGCTGGTTTTTATGGGGTCCCATTAGATCAAAGCGCAGAAATTACGCTCACTACAATAAAAGATTACCTGTCGGGCAATACACAATTGGAAGAAGTCGTGATATGTCTGCTTGACAACCATGATTATATTCCATTTGAAAAGAAATTTTCATCATTGAAATAATTTTAGGGAGTTATCTATGTTTGATTTAGAATTTGCACGAGGAACGCTTCATGACGTTGCTTTGGCTGTTATGATGATCGTATATTTTATTCGGTTATACTGGTTAACCAGATTCAAAGCCGGAAAAGAGCGTCAGGCTCCCACCGGAATTGGTGACACCAATTCTCGCAAGGGGTATATATATTCATGGGGAAATGTCGGGATGCCCTGGGCGATGGAATCAACCAGAACAAAACTGTTTTTATATTTTCAGTTTGTCATTTTTCATCTTGGAGTAACCGCCGCCATTCTTCTGATGTTTTCGATTTCATTTTATTTTAAGGATTCACCACTTCCGCCGCAACTTGCTTTGACTTTTAAAATAATTATCGGGGCTGCTTTTGTAGTTGGTGTTTTACGAATTATCCGTCGAATTGGAAGCAAATATGTCCGGGCTATCTCTTCTCCCGATGATCACTTTTCACTCTGGCTTCTGACCGCTTGGTTCCTGTTTGGATATTTGGCCGCGAATAATAATATCGCTGCCGGCGAATGGAAATCATTTACCTTCTTCATCATGGGTTCATTTTTCTTAATATATGTCCCATTTTCCAAAATATCGCATTATCTGTACTATCCGTTTACAAGATATTATCTGGGCAAATCACTCGGTAGACGAGGCGTTTTCCCTATTAAGAGGTTCCAATAATATATTACTCAAGAATGACCTAATTTTTTGGAGAATAAAATGGCAAAAGAAAGATCACATAAAGCCCAGATAGTAATAGACAGATTGGGCAAAAAGCTAAATCGGCAGATAGTCGGTTCATTGGTGGCCTGTGTTCATTGCGGAAACTGTACCGACGCATGTCACTATGTACTGGCCAACCCGGGCGACCCGACTTATGCACCGGCGTATAAGGCTGATAAAATAAGGTCGATTTTTAAACGTCACTATGACTGGACCGGACGGATATTTCCGTGGTGGGTTCATGCCAAAAGTTTATATACTGATGAGGATCTCGAGGAACTGAAAGATATCGTTTTTGGAAAATGCACCAACTGTCGTCGCTGTACTATAAACTGCCCGATGGGTGTTGATCTGGCCACTTTTAATAGAATGGCTCGCGGGTTACTGGTTTCTGTTGGTGTAATGCCTGAAGGTGTTGCGGTTGTGTCCAAAGATCAATGGGAAATCGGCAATCAAATGGGCGTATTAAAAGAGGATTATGTTGATACTCTTGAATGGCTGACCGAAGAAATGCAGATGGAGTATCCTGAAAGCCCGGGAATTCCGATAGATACGGTGAATGCTGATGTAGTTTATTCAATTAATCCGCGTGAAGTCAAATATGACCCGCGGACGATCTCTGATGCAGCGATGATATTTAATGCCGCCGGTGAAAATTGGACAATGCCATCGGAAGATTGGGATATGACAAACTTTGGACTTTTCTCTGGTGATGACGATTTGGGTGGAAGTGTTGCCCGCCGTTTATATGAAAAGGTGGTTGAACTAAAAGGCAAGAAACTGGTTATTTCCGAATGCGGTCACGGTTATCGTTCAACAAGGTGCGAAGGGCCAAACTGGGCCCAGCATGATGTCAGTTTTCCGATGGAAAGTTCCGTTATCACCATGATCAACTATATTAAAGAAGGCAAGATTAAAGTTGATAAATCCAAAAACACAGAGAAGATGACGTTTCATGATTCCTGCAATAATGCCCGCAGCTGCGGACTTTTTGAAGAGCCGCGTGAACTACTCAATATGGTCTGTGAAAATTTTCAGGAGATGTACCCCAACCGCTCCGAAAATTATTGCTGTACCGGTGGTGGCGGTGCTATGTCAATGTCTGAATACACACCTCAAAGATTAGTATCGGCAAAAGTAAAAGCTGATCAGCTTAAGGCGACCGGAGCCAAGTATGTCGTAACATCGTGTCATAATTGCGTTGATGGATTAACAGATTTGATTAAACATTATAAATTGGATATGAAAGTTACTCAGCTTGTAAATCTGGTGGCAAATGCATTGGTAATTGATAAACCTGTCGAAGGTCCTGCGGAAGAAGTTCCTACTCCTGCCGAGGTGACCCCGGTTGCGGCCGAGGCTGGCAGCTTGCAGGGTTATAAAATTCTTGTTGCCGATGATGAACCAGATTTTGTCACTTTTGTATCGACCGTCCTTGAGGATAACGGTGCAGAGGTTGTTATGGCCTATGATGGCAACCAGGCTCTGGAAATGGCCCGCAAGGAAAAACCGGATTTGATGACGCTCGATATTACAATGCCTGGAAAATCGGGAATTGAAGTTTTCGAAATTCTCAGGAATGATGATGAGCTTGCTCGCATCCCGGTTTGTATTATGACCGGAAAACCGGAGCTGCGGAAGTTGATTTATGATCGTGCCGTTAGACCGCCAGAAGGTTATGTTGATAAGCCGATTGATGAAGAATCGATCATACTTAATATCCGAAGGATTTTAGAATTGGCCAAAAGTAAAGGAAAATAGTGTTCTTATATTATAAAAGTTGAGGTGTGATTTATGGAACATCCGCGACGAAGGTTTTCTGATAGAGTATTTGACGCCATTCCGGGTTATTTGACGGTACAGGATCGCGATTTTAAAGTTGTCGAGGCAAACGACGCCTTCAAAAGGAATTTTGGCGATCATACTGGAAAATATTGTTATCAGATATATAAACATCGTCCGGAAAAATGTGAAGATTGTCCGGTCGAGCGCACCTTTCGTGATGGACAAAAGCACCGGAGCGACGAAATTGTCACAACTATTGATGGACGAAAAGTAAATGTCCTGGTTTACACTACTCCTATTTTTGATGATGATGGCAAGGTCACCGAAGTTGTCGAGATGTCGACCGATATCACAGAAATCAAACAGATTCAAAAACAGTTCCGTGACAGTCAGGCTCGGTATCATCAATTATTTGAAGAATCACCCTGCTTTATTTCAATTCAGGATGAATCGCTAAATGTGGTTGATGCCAACCGACTTCACCGGGAGACCTTTGGTGTCGGATATGGTGACAAGTGCTATACACTTTATAAACATCGTGACAAAGAATGTGAACCTTGTACTGTTCGTAAGACATTTAAGGACGGTGAGGCTCGTAATCATGAAGAGGTTGTAACCTCACTATCGGGTGAACCTATCAATGTTCTCGTCCACACTGCTCCCTTGCGGAATGCCGACGGGGAGATTGAAAAAGTGATTGAGATGAGTACCGATATTACTCAGCTTAGACAATTACAGGATAAGTTAAGCTCAGTCGGATTGCTTATCGGTTCGATTGCTCATGGAATAAAAAATCTCCTCAATGGTCTTGATGGCGGCATCTATCTTGTCAATACAGGCTTAAAGAAAGATGACCGTGGACGGATTGATAAAGGCTGGGAAATTGCCCTGCGCAATGTCCGACGGATTCGTTCAATGGTTATGGATATTCTGTATTATGCCAAAGACCGGGAACCGAACTGGGAAGAGATTTCCACCTTTGAGATGGTCGAAGATGTCTGCAAGATAATGAAGGAACGCGCCGAAAGTCAGGATATCGATTTTTCGTATGAACTTGATGGTGAAGTCGGAGATTTTGAGGCTGATAAGCAGGCGATTAGATCGATGCTTCTGAATTTGATTGAAAATTCAATCGATGCCTGCCGCATAGACACAAATAAATCCGATCATCATTTAGTTGTCAGATTAAAGGGTGATGCCGATAAAGTTATTTTTGAGATTGAGGATAACGGCATCGGTATGGATCGGGAGACGCGCGAAAAGGCATTCTCTCTGTTTTTCTCATCAAAAGGGGCCGGTGGAACCGGGTTAGGTCTGTTTATTGCCAATAAAATTGCCCAGGCTCATGGTGGAAGTATTGATGTTCAATCAGAAGAGGGTAAAGGGTGTCATTTTATTGTTGAATTGCTTAGAAGAAGACCGGATATTGAAGAAATAAAAGAAAACTCTGAACCAACGTCGGGAGGCGAATGAGTATGGCAGATAAAAAGAAAATCTTAATTGTTGATGATGAACCTGATATAGTAGAATGGTTTTCAACTCTTTTTGAAGACAATGGCTATTCCACTATTTCAGCCCGGGATGGTTTCGACGGATTCGAAAAGGCCGAATCCGAGATGCCCGATCTTATCACTCTGGATATCACTATGGATAAGGAATCCGGAGTCAAAATGTACCGCAAGCTTCATGATTCGGAAAAAACAAATAAAATTCCGGTGATAATGATCACTGGAGTCGATCCGCAGTTTAAGCAGTTTATTGAAAGCCGGAAACAGGTTGATCCACCGGCTGCTTATTTTGAAAAACCGGTCGATAAAGATGAACTGCTGAGTAAAATAAAAGAGCTAATTGGATAAATATTTATTCGGTTAGAACTATCTTTTTATACTTTAGAGCCATATTGCTTAAATATGGCTCTATTTATTTTTGAACTAATTATTAAGTCGCGATAATTGTTTTTGTAACTCATCTGTATCATTGGCCGGAAGATTACAGGTTGAATTTCTGCAAACATAAGCGGTGGTCTTGCCGTTCGATTGTCTGCCCTCAAGCAGATCTATCTTTTCTGCACCTCTATCTGATACGACCAGGATACTATTAGTAACATAATTGTTATATATCAGATCGATGAATTCTTTCCGGCTTTCCTGCCCAACCAAAATTATCTCCACTTTATCTGACACCAAATCATTATATGCTGATATTGCCGAAATCATGCCGGTCGGCATTTGATTTATTTGTGGTGCCAACGCCGCCATAAATTCATTGATATATCTATTCAAATCTTTATCGCCAGTTAGATTGGCCAGTTTTATCATTGATTGAATCAATATTGAACCAGGAGCGGGAAGGGCGCCATCGGCCAGATCTTTAGGACGCATAAACAGATTGTCCTGATCTTTTGGTGAGAGGTACAAACTGCCGAAATCATCGGAAAAAAGGGTTATGGCATTATTCCCCAGTTTTTTGGCAAACTTGATCCACTCATAATCATAAGATATTTCATATAGATCAATTAATCCCTGCATTAAATATGCATGATCTTCAAGGAACTGTTTTTCCGTTTTTTTGCCGAGCCGGTATGAGTGATACAGTTTGTTATCTTCAAACAGATTATCCTTAATAAATTGCGCCGCACTAAGGGCGGCATCTTTGTAAATTTCATTGCCTGTTATTTGATACCCTCTTGACAGACCTGAGATTGCCAGACCATTCCATGAGGTGAGTATTTTATCATCGGTAAATGGACGGATTCTTGTTTGTCGTTCGGTAAAAAGAGTTTTCTTTAGCTTATCAAGTGTTTTCTCAAAATCCTGGTTTTTTTGAGCGGATTGGTTTTTGAAATTTTGCGAGGCGGAATTGATATTAGGGATGTTGGTACTGTTTTCAAAATTCCCACCATCGGTAATATTATAATACTGGCAGAAAATTTGTGATTCATCATCAAGTAATCTATCTATTTCCGATTTTCCCCAAACATAATATACACCTTCTTCACCTTCACTATCGGCGTCAAGTGATGAATAAAAACCGCCGGTTTTATCATGCATCTCGCGGATCATAAAGTCGAGAGTCTCTTCAACAACCTTTTTATAAAACTTGTTGTGTGTGATTTTGTAAGCATCGCTGTAGGTCATGGCCAGCATGCCGTTGTCATAAAGCATTTTTTCAAAATGAGGTACCAGCCATTTGGCATCGGTGGCATAACGATGGAACCCGCCGCCGATCTGGTCATAAATTCCGCCATTAGCCATTGCTTGAAGTGTAAATTCAATGGCATCAAGAATAGACTTATCTTTATTTTTTGAGTAGACCTCAAGCAGAAATGATAAATCAGAAGCGTGTGGGAATTTGGGAGCGCCTCCAAAGCCGCCATAAACATTATCAAAATTCCCTAAAAGTAATTGTGCCGATTTTTCAATTATCGATTTATTTAGTTCAGTTGCACCTCCTTTTGGTCCGTATCCTGAACTCAACGCATCAACCAGAGATTTGGCCTGTTTCTCAACATTGCCTCTTTCACTTTTAAAAACTTCGGCCAATTTGGTCACAACGGTTCCAAAACCGGGGCGACCGTAACCATCAACCGGTGGAAAATAGGTCCCGGCATAAAACGGTTTCAAATCGGGTGTTAAAAAAACCGACATCGGCCATCCGCCGGAACCGGTGATTGCCATTGTTGCAGCCATATATATTTGATCCAGATCGGGACGTTGTTCGCGATCGACCTTGATCGAAATAAAATTGTCGTTAAGAAGTTTTGCAATGACTTCATTCTCAAACGATTCTTTTTCCATAACATGACACCAATGGCAGGCGGCATATCCAATTGACAAAAATATCGGCTTATCCTCGGCCCTGGCCAATTCCAGCGCTTCATCGCTCCAGGGATACCAGTTGACCGGATTGCGGGCATGCTGTAAAAGGTATGGTGAACTTTCATTTATCAAATGATTTGTAAATGTTGATTCATTATTGGTTTTGGTTTCATTTGTCATAATTGAGTTTTTCTCCGAATCATTGAAGTTACAGGATATTTGTATTAAAAAAAGTAGAGCGCCTAAATATAAATTTATTACTTTTGATCGACCTGGCATATTTTTGCTCCCAAGTAAAAAATAGGGAGAGTATTATCCACGCCCCAGCTTTACTTCAAATCATGTGAATGTAACCTAAACTTATTTCACTACATTTATTACGGACGGAAATTGATTTTGGTTTGACCAATTAGGAAAGCGTCGACGCACATCTCTGTATCATCTTGTTCAGCAACAAATTATCAAATATTCTCAAAAGGAAAAATAAAAACCAATAAAAATATTTCATTCTCGGGAACATATCTCCATTTTATAGGTTTTCAGTAATAGTAATTGTTATTATTAATTGGAGCTGATAATGTTGGAACAAAAAGTAAATAGAAATTCGCACCAAAGAGAAGTGATCCTGGAGGAGCTACGGAAGGTGAAATCGCATCCAACGGCAACAACTCTATATAAATTAGTCAGTAAAAGATTACCAAATATAAGTTTGGGCACTATTTACCGGAATCTTGATTTACTTTCAAAAAGAGGAACTATTCAGAAATTAGAAGTGAACGGATTAACCACTCGTTATGATGGAGACACCGACAAGCATTATCATATCTGCTGCACAAATTGCGGTAGAATTGATGATATTTATAATTTATCAAAAGAATTAATTAAAATTGACTTAAATGAAATTGAGGGATATGTTGTGGAAGGATACCAGATCAGTTTTTATGGTATCTGTTCTGACTGCAGCGAAATTCAATAAAAGAAATAGAATAAATCTTAAACTGAAACCAATGGGAAAACTGGAGGTAAGGCAAATGTCTACCAAAGAAACACAAGAAAAAATTATCGACAACATGCACCGCTGGCAGAAAATTGAAAATGCGTCAGTCGCATCAACCGGTGAAGTGATCAACAAAACCAATAACTCGCTTATCAGGCTGGTCATGGAAATTATCCAACGCGATTCACAGATGCATTTTCGGATTCAGGAAATGATCGCCAACAGTCTTGAATCAAGCGTGATTTCTCTCAACCCGGATGAATTGACCGAAGTCTGGGATCTGATTGAGAAACATATCAAACTGGAAGAAAAAACAATTGAACTGGCCAATGAAGCTAAAGCTGCTTTAAAAGGCAAGAAAATGGTTGTGCAGGAATATCTTATCGACTATCTGTTGATCGATGAGGAGAAGCATAATAAGATTCTGCAAACTTTGGAGACAATTAAAAAAGGTATGTATCCCTACGGATGATACCTAGAAACTGAATGTAAATATTAATTAGATAGAAATGGAAAAGAAAGATGTCAAGTTTGGTAACCAAGGAAGCACCAGGTTTTACCGCCCAGGCGGTTTTGCCGGATAACTCATTTGCCGAGTTAAAGCTTTCATCGTATCGTGGCAAATATGTGGTCCTGTTTTTCTACCCGCTCGATTTTACATTTGTCTGCCCTTCGGAAATTATTGCTTTTAATAAGGCGCTCGACAAATTCAAATCAAAAAATACAGAAGTAATCGGTGTCTCAGTTGACTCCCATTTTACTCATTGGGCCTGGAAAAATACCGATCCCAAAGACGGCGGAATCGGCAATATTCAGTATCCGTTAGTGGCCGATCTGAATAAAAATATTTCGCGAGATTATGGCGTTCTTATTGATGACACTATTGCTCTGCGTGGATTGTTTCTGATCGACAAAGAAGGCGTGATACGCCATTCGGTAATCAATGATCTGTCATTGGGTCGTAATGTCGATGAGGCGCTGCGGATGGTTGATGCGCTTCAGTTTACTGAAAAGCATGGCGAAGTTTGTCCTGCCAATTGGAAAGAGGGCGATGATGCTATGAAACCAACTGCAGAAGGTGTTGCAAAATATCTGGCCGAGCACGTATAAACGAGAATATATTAAATGCCGGGAGAGATTCTCTTGGCATTTAATTATAAGGAGAATTTAATGAGCGATAGAAATAATGTTATAAAGATGAAGGGTAATCCCCTGACTCTGACCGGTAATGAAGTAAAGGTTGGAGATACAGCACCTGACTTTGGAGTTCTTGACGGCAGCCTGACCTCAGTGAAGTTGTCTGATTTCAAGGGCAAAACGGTTATTATCGTTTCGGTCCCATCAGTTGATACCCCGACCTGCGATCTGGAAGCAAAAAGATTTAACAAGGAAGCTGGCAAATTTGGAGATGATGTTGTTATCCTGACTATAAGTATGGATCTTCCGTTTGCGCAGGCTCGCTGGTGTGCCGCCAGTGGAGTGGAGAATATCAAATTGCTATCTGATTATCGTGATCGAGCATTTGGCAACAACTTTGGCGTTTTGATAAAGGAATTGGGGCTTTTGGCCCGGACAATTTTTGTTGTCGATAAGGATGGTAAGGTCCGGTATATCCAATATGTTGAAGAGACCACTGTCGAACCAAATTACGATGAAGTCTTGGACGCAACCAAAAAACTGTTAGGATAATTGAAGCGGGGAGATGATTGAGTGGAATTCAGAATTGAAAATGATACGTTGGGCGAAGTAAAAGTTCCTAAAGATGCCTATTATGGTGCCCAGACTCAGCGGGCCGTGGAGAATTTCACAGTAAGCTCACTTCGTCTCCCCATCTCTTTTGTAAAAGCACAGGTTATTATTAAACGTGCCGCAGCTTTGGCCAATATGACC
>JAQBFG010000248.1:0-12174 GCA_032123495.1 Candidatus Zixiibacteriota bacterium
CCAATATTATTTTGACATAACCAAGAGAAAATCGATATCTACTATCCAAAGAATGATAGATAACTTATTATATATTTATAATTAATCTGCTTGTCAATTAAAAAATTTTGTATCCCACCCATTGGGCCGGGTGGCCCACCATTTATGGTGGGTTTCTAACGCTTTCCTCCACCAAACCGATGTTAATTCTATCCCCTCACATAATCATAGACTGAATAAATACAAAGGAGTAATATGTCTGAGAGCAATATAGTCGAAACCGCTTCTCCGGGATTTCGATCTACCGTCGGGCAGGCGAGGCGTTGTCCTGAGCGAAGACGAAGGGGTGTCTGCCGCCCGTGGATAAATTGCTCTATCGGTTCGATGCCGCCTCGGGATTGCGATTGAATAAAAAGTGATTGCCAAATTGACATATCTATTATTAGTTTGAATATAATTAAAATAACAATAATCAAATAAGGACCAAACCGATGTACACTCAAATCAAACAGTTTGTCGATAACTGGAAAAACTCATCCGATGCCACCAGAAAACTAATGGGTGCTCTGACCGATTTATCACTTAATCAAAAAGTTGCCGAGGGGCACCGGACATTGGGAAAGATCGCCTGGCATATAACAACATCGATTCCGGAGATGGCCAACAGAACCGGATTAAAAGTTAATGGCCCCAAAGAAGATTCCCCTGCTCCCAATACCGCCTTTGAGATTATGGACAGTTATGATATTGCCGCCAAATCGCTATTGGATCAGATTCAGGAAAACTGGACCGATGCTGACCTGCAGGTTCAGGATGAGATGTATGGTGAAAAATGGCGCCGCGAATTTACGGTGCGGGTTTTGCGGGAGCATGAAATTCATCATCGCGGTCAGATGACCGTTTTGATGCGTCAGGCAGGATTGGAAATTCCGGGAATATATGGACCATCAAAGGAAGAATGGGTTAAATTTGGCATGATCGAACCAAAAATTTAGATTTTAATTTGGTTTCACGTTAATATTGTAAGTCTATAAAAAAGAATGATATAGCGTTATTTTGTTAGTCGTTTTGTGTAAAATTACACACTTTTTTTGATTATTTTTATATTTTTTGAATATTTGGATAATTTTTATAATATTCCGACCGAAAAAATTTCTAGACTTATGAAATATTTTAAAAAAACAGAAAATTTCACTTGCTATTTTTGGAAAAATATTTTCTTTGAATTCGCTATTTTAGTTTATGTATAAATTGCTTTATAGATGGAGGTTTTTATGAACTGCGTCTTTTGTGGTGAAGAGATTTCAGGCAGACCGATCCGTCAGGGCGGTCAGATTTATTGCTCGATGGAATGCCTTGATACGGCTGTCGAGGTAGGAAGCAATGAAGATGATTATGAGGACGATGATGTTCAAGATGATGGTTTGGATTTGGACTATTTCGATGAGGCCGATGAATTTTAATTATTGATTGTTCAAACTACAAAAATTAAAAGCTCCCATTTGGGGAGCTTTTTGATTTAGCGAGAGATTTTTAATATCTCATACTTGATAATACCAACCGGGACCTTGATCTCAACAACATCACCGACCGCTTTTCCCAGTAAAGCGGCACCAATCGGCGATTTGATCGAGATGATATCATTGTCGATATCAACCTCATCGGCGGGAGCCAGTTGATACTCTGTTTCCTCGCCATCCTTTTGGTCTTTCACCAAAACCTTTGCGAAAAGATATGCCTTGTCAGTTGGAATATTATCGGTCTCCACCGGAAGCACCCGGCTGAGTTTAAATTCAATGTCGCCAATTTTTCTTTCGAGATGCGTTTGAGCTTCTTTGGCGGCATGATATTCGGCATTTTCCGAAAGATCACCAAGTTCCATAGCTCTTTTAATTTCGGCGAGCAGGACGGGACGTTTATTGGCTTTTAAATCATGAAGCTCTTTTTCAAGCTTCTCGATCCCGCTTCTTGACATATGTATTGGTTCATTACTCATAAATATAATATAATGAATTTTTTTCTCTGTGGCATCTGCTTTTTATCATTTTAGGTGTTTTTTATTTTTGGTCACAAAAGCTTCCAAAAAAAAATCAATAGCTATAAGTAGAAATTAGAATTGTTTTTTTGAAGCAACAGAATTATACTCAAAGACAGATATATGAATATTCCGAACAGTTATCTGTTCGGCAGGAGTAATAGATATCCAGGAAGGAAAAAATGAGAGCAATAATATCCAAGTCGATTTTAATTTTACTAATTCTTATTTTTGGCTGCAGCCAGCTTTTATTTGGACAGACTCAATCCAGAACACAAAGAACGAGTGACGAGACCACCCGCGACCGACTCTTGCAGGAATATCTTGATAAGCAGGATTCAGCCGCGCAAGATAAACTTCTTGAAGATTTGAAAACCAGGGGTCAGATGGAACGTCATACGGCCGATTATACCAGCCCGGAGATGTACGATGATACCTCTGCTTACTTACAAATGTCGCTTGACAGTTTATCCGATAGTCTCTTTGTTGCCACAGAACTATCCGACACTATTCCCGATACCACCTTGAAACCGTTTGGGTTTGATCTGTTTGAAACTTTTTATAAAGATGCAGCGATCCCGACTGATGTCGCCGATATCAATGATTATATTCTTGGCCCTGGCGATAATCTCCTGATTTATCTCTGGGGTAAGGTGGAAAAAGAATATGAACTGACTATCGATCGGCAGGGCAATGTTTTTGTTCCCAAAATTGGCGAAATAGCCGCTTGGGGAACAACTCTTAAAGATTTCGAGTCAAAAGTTAAAAGCAAACTATCCAAAGTATATACCGATTTTCAGATATCAATTTCTCTCGGTAAGATACGCTCAATTCGGGTTTATCTCACCGGTGAAGTAAAAAAACCGGGCGCTTATACCGCCAGTTCTCTGACAACACTTTTTAATGCTTTGTATCTGGCCGGGGGACCAACTGAACGCGGCTCACTCCGTAATGTTAAATTGATAAAAAATGGAAAATCTGAAAATGTTGTTGATCTATACAAATTCCTTCTTGAAGGGGATAGTCAGGGTGATATTCGATTATCATCGGGTGATGCTGTTTTTGTCCCTGTCTCCGGTCCCAGAGTCAGTATAACCGGGGAAATAAAACGTCCGGCTATCTATGAACTTATCGGCGGAGAAAAAGTCGGTGACCTTTTGGAAATGGCAGGAGGACCAACCGCAATCGCTTATACTGATCGGGTTAAACTTAGCCGCCTCTCACCTGATAACGAGCGTATTATCATTGACCTTAATATGAATCCAAAAAATCAGAAAAATATCGATAATATTGTCTTACAGGATGGAGATATTCTGACTCTGTACCCTAAATATGAGGAGATATTAAAAGTTGTCTCGGTCGGCGGAATGGTAAAAAATCCGCAGCAATTTGAAAGAAGCGATTCAACAACCTTGCTGGATCTGGTGAAGCAATGTGAATTGATACCAACCAATGTTTATTACGAGCGGGCCAATCTTTTCAGACGTTATCCGGATAGGACAAAAGAGATAATCCCTATAAATTTGCATGATCTGCTCGATGGGAAAATCAATATCCCTCTTCAGGATCGAGATTCGCTGCATATATATTCAATCAACGCGATCAAACCGCATCAGTATGTTTATATCGACGGTGAAGTAAAATATCCCGGTGAATACCCCTATTACGAAAAAATGTCAATAATCGATTTGATCTTTTTGGCCGGTGATCTGGAAAAAAATGCTTACCGTCTTAATGTCGAACTGGCCCGCACCGATTATCGGGGGACCGTTACTACACAAACTGTTGATATCACCGATCCGAATGTCGAGCAGATCAAACTTCAGGAAGACGACCATGTTTTTGTCAGAAAAACTCCCAACTGGTTTGTACATCATATGGCGGTCATTGAGGGTGAAGTCAAATATCCGGGTGAATATGCGCTGTTATCTCGGCAGGAAACACTGTATGGTTTGCTCAGACGAGCCGGCGGCTTTACCGACCGGGCTTTTCCGCTTGGAATAATTTTTCAGCGAACCTCAATCGGTGAGGGTTTAATCAGACAAAACCTCCCTGAGATTATTTCCAATTCACAGCCGCTGAAAGAAGATTCATTGGGAAATATCAGAAAATTGGAGTTTATCAAATTTAACCCGGAAAATGTCAGCCGTATTATTATTGACATCTCCAAATTGATATCGAGTGGCGGTAAAATAGGCGACATGACTCTTCAAAACGGCGATTATATTTATGTCCCTGAGATCCCATCAGGTATTTCTGTGATGGGTGCGGTTGGCGCCGAAGGAACCATCAAATTTGACGAAGGCCGCAAGGTGAAATATTATATCACGCGGGCCGGCAGTTTGGGCAGGCAGGCCGATAAAGGGGCGATGAAACTTATCAAAGCCGATGGTAAAGTTTTTGCCGGACGGGGCACACTTGGCAAACGGGTCGAGCTGGGTGATGCCATTGTTGTTCCGACCGTGATTAAAAAGGATCGCGACTGGCTAAATATAGCCTCGCAGGTAGTGACAATTACTGGCGGCCTTATCACCTCAGTCTTTTTAATTAATCAGTTGTCGAAAGATTAATAAATATTTTTTTCGATTTATGTGTTATAGATTTCAAGACCAAAAAAGCTGAATTATGGAAATAATTCAGCTTTTTAGCATATAGGCTCCTCTCGTCAAGAATTCAGGAACAGGCTTCTTAGTTTTAATGGAAATATTTTCCCGAGAATATTCATATTTTCTTCTATCCCTAAAAATACTGCCCTGTAACTCGCTGGCAATCATCTGGTTGTAAAGTATATTTTCATTCTGAAACCTTCGGCATAGAGTTTGCAAATCTTTTCAACATTGAAATGGTCAATAATGGCCAGGAAACTTATGAAAATAGATTTGCATACACATACATGTTACTCCTTCGACTGCGATACCGCTGTCGATAAACTGGTGTTTGCCGCCGAAAGTGCCGGACTTGACGCCATCGCAATCACCGATCATGACTCAATCTCTGCTGTCAGACTGGCTCAAAAACTGTCTGATAAAATAACGATTATCCCCGGAATGGAAATCACCACCTGGAAAGGGACTCATATTATAGGGTTGTTTTTAAAAAATAAAATTGAATCAAAAGAGATCTTTGAAGTTATCGATGAGATCCAAAAACAGGGTGGACTTGCTGTCCTGCCGCATCCGTTTCGCCGGAGCAGCGGTTTTATGTATGCCAAAGATAAGCATCAGCTCTATACCGCCGATGAGGCACGAGAACTTTTATCACGAATTGATCTGGTCGAAACGGTCAATTTGAATTGTACTAAAGAAGCGCTGACCGATACCGATTCTTTTTTCGCATGTCACCCGGATATTCCGCAGGCGGCCGGCTCCGATGCTCATACACCTGATGCTGTCGGTAAGGCTTATATTGATCTTGAAGATGTCAATTCTAATTCATTGGAAGATATTAAAGAAGCACTTTTGAAATCATCGCGGATGATCCGTTTTGAGGCATATCAAGCCGACACTAAAGAAAAATCGGCCAGAGAAAAAAGAACATCAAAGAGAAAAACAATTCTCAAACGAGCCATGGAATATATGCAGAAACCTATTGGCCGATCTATCGGGGCGATTTTCAGAAATTCAACCAAAAGACTATTTGGATCAACTAAAAGATCAACAATAGAAAATAAAAAAAATGTTGAAAAAGAGACAGTTGTTCTTTCCGGGGATAAAAAGGGGAAATAGGAAATGAAATTAACCTTTGAAAAAAAGACGACCGATCTATCTGCTGAGAGTAGACATCATACATCTATACAAAACATCAAAGAAGAGCTGGGTCGTCAGAATAAAATTGATTCGGAGTTAATCGGCTTTTTTCCAGAGCCAAATCAAACCTTAGACAGGTTATTTAAGTCTTCTATTGGCCCCGGCGATGAAGCGCTGACAATTGGTCCGACCGATGAAAATATTTTCCGGGCGATTACAGCTTGTGATGCCTCCTATTTTGAATTTTATGAAAAACCGATGTTTCTGCCAGATCCATTTGGTTTTGTCGGAAAAGTTACATCCCACACCAAGATGATTGTTCTTGGAAATGCAAACCGATTTACCGGAGTTGTCTATAGCCAAAAAGAAATCGAAAATATTCTCAATATTTCCAAAGATATTACTGTTGTCCTTGATGAAGCAACTTTTGAATCGAGTCGGATCACCGCTTGTAATATATTAAACAAGTATGATAATCTTGTTCTGGTTAGATCGTTTGAAAATGATAACAACAATCAATTAGATTATATTATCAGTAATCCGACCATTATAACAAATATAACAAAAATTGATAATTGTATATTTGAGCAGAGCAAAAATAACTCAGTTCTCACGAATATTTTATATAACCTGAAAAATCCCGGAAACAGAATGGCGCGTCTCAAGGATGCCCGACAGGAGATGTTATATCTATCAATCAGGCTTCGGATGTTTGGTCTGGGATGTTTTCTAAATCCTGACTATTCACTTGTTATCAATACTGTTGAATCTGAAGAAACTTTATTTTTATTTGATGAAATAGGTGTCAAAGCAAAAGATCTCGCTTGTTTCCCAGGATTGGGTGGAAATATTTTTATCCCATTTAAACTTGATATTAATGCGATGTCAATAGTTGATATATTTGAAAATAAAATGATCACTAAAAATTATAAAAGATCGAATTTTAATCGTTTGAAAATTTACCGGCCATCTGAGGCCGATCGCGTGATAAAAATTGAACAAAATCAGTATCTTAAGTCCGAATCAAGATCAGAAAGTAATATGGTGCTTTAAGTTCTTATACTAAAACATCTTATAAAGATAACAGAGAGAATAAAAATATGTTGCCAATTTGTTCCAAGAGTTGTATAATCAAATGCAATTGCATCCCTTATAAGGAAACAGATGGCCCCGATAGGAATAGGGCGAACAAATAAAATGGGATCTGCCAGGGATGGGAAAGAGAAAGAGAGGGATCATTTCCACATATTGAAACGGATAAGGGATTATCCGGGAAATGAAAATGTTTTTATGTTTTTGTTTAAACATTGCCTGATAGCCGCTAAAGATTTCTTCCTAAATATCGACAATACGATAGAAGGAAGAATTTCCAAAGGGGTATCCAAATTAAGTAACCTGTGTTATTCAATTATCAGCCGTTGTATAAATACGGAAATTAGTATGTATGGCAGGATGCCGGTTAATATTATCAAGGGTGGGCAATGAGATCAGTAAAAAAGTGCCGGGTGGAAGAATTTATCTATAGGTTTACCAAAGCTTTATTCTTAACTGCTTTTCTTATTTATTTCCAAAATCGCTTTAATCTGTTCCAGAATTTTAATATCGCCTATGCCGCGATTATGTCGGCGGTGTTATTGCAGTTATTATTACTTGTCAAACTGCCTGACAATGATCTGGCTCCGAAAAAAATTATTCGTGATAGAATAAGCGATTTTCTGTTTGGCGAAATTAAGTTTATTCTGATGATAACTTTTCTGACATATTTTTCCGGTCTGAATATCACACCGGAGATCTTTAGTATAATTTTAGCCGGGAATTTAATTCTTCAGTCACTGGCTTTTATTGGCTGGAGATTATATAACAGAGCAGTTGCAAATAACGCCTGTCCGGTAGCTTATCCTGGTAACAAAAGAAATGTTATTATCGTAGGTTCGGCCAATAGGGGCAAAAAAGCGGCTGATATCTTTTTAAACCATCCTGAACTGAATATGAAAATTCTCGGATTTGTTGATGATAAACGTGAAGGATTATGGCGATATCGTGACGTCCCGCTGATTGGGCACCCCGATAATATAAGTCGTCTGATATCAATTAATCAGGTCGATCTCGTTGTTATGGCTCTCGATAAAGAAGATCAGCATTATAAGCAGCGGGTATTTAGTACTGTTGAATCAATGGGTATAAAGATATGTTTACTGCCAGATATTTTTGTGCAGTCCGGCTCAAAATGCCGTTCATTTTCACTTAACGGACAGCCGGTATTTCTGTACCATTCGATTCCGGAAAACCGTTTTGCTCTGCTTATCAAGGATTTTATTGATCGTGTCGGTGCCTTGACTGGTTTGGTATTGTCGGCGCCGTTTGTAGCAATTGCAGCTTTGGCAATCAGGATTGATTCGAAAGGACCGGTCTTTTTTAAACAAAAACGTTCCGGCAAAAACGGCCGTGTCTTTAAAATGTTTAAATTGAGAACCATGGTTAATGAGGCTGATAATTTTAAGGAACAACTGCAGGATCTCAATGAGATGTCCGGTCCGGTTTTCAAAATTCAGAATGATCCTCGAGTTACTAAGGTCGGCAGGTTTCTGCGAAAATATTCAGTCGATGAATTTCCGCAGTTTTATAATGTCCTCAAAGGTGATATGTCGCTGGTTGGCCCGCGTCCACCACTGCCTCAGGAAGTTGAAAAATTTGAACCCTGGCAACATCGCAAACTATCGGTCAAACCTGGCTTATCATGTCTCTGGCAGGTTAACGGACGCAGTAATGTTGACTTTGATCACTGGATCAAACTTGATTTGGAATATATCGATCAATGGTCGCTGGCAATGGATGCCAAGATTCTGGCTCAGACAATCCCGGCTGTTCTGAAAGGAAAGGGAGCCAGTTAATAAATATATTTTTGGGCAATAGGTTGCCGGTGAATATTTTTAGACAGTTAGTTATAATTTTGATTCTCTTGCTTGTTTGTGCAAATTTGCAGGCAGGAGAATTTTTTATTCCGGTCGAAGTGCAGGAATATCAAATCCTAAACGACTATATCCAAAGATCCGAATTTGGTAATAAATTTGTCCGTTTCAACACACAATTGGCTCCATTGTCAGATAAGAATCTTTTTCCCAGTCATCAATTTTTTGGAAAAACCAAACCAAACCGTTTTGAATTTTCTCCATTTTTAATTTTATCCGAGGATTTTGAATCAGCAAAATTTACACATTCCGACGGATATGTTTCGATTCGAGGTGGGTTTATTGCACAGGCCAATAAAAATATTTCGGTTTATGCAAGTTATCTTCTTGATGAACGTCTCGCCCAAAATGATAGTTATTCTGGAAAAAAATGGCGGGGGTTGGCCGGAGAGGTCGAAACTGCAATGGCTGTATATGAAGGTTACGGCTTTGATATCATTGCCGGGCGCTTTGGCTCATCGTGGGGGCCATCAAGGCAATCGCTGATTTTATCAGAAACTGCTCGCCCGATGGATGGGATTCAATTTCGCGGCTATTGGGGAAAATTTTCATTCACCTACCAATTTGCAAAGCTGAATCGCGTATTTTCTTTTGCCGAAAATCAAACCGGCTATATTAACAGATATTTTGCCGGTCATCGAATTGATTTTAAAGCGAATAAGAATCTACATTTCAGTCTCTTTGAAACGATAATATATGGCGGGCCGGGACGATCAATTGAGATTGCCTATCTCAATCCGCTTATGTTTTTCCATGCTTTTCAACTGAACGAAAATTATGATGACAACACCTTTCTCGGGTTTGATTTTACCTGGTTTTTGAACAATCAACATAAATTTTATGGACAGTTTCTAATTGATGATTTCCAGATAGACAGCGAAGTCCGTGGCGACAATGAACCAAACGAGATCGGAATACTTTTAGGTATTAACTCGATTGACCTCTTCGATCTCTTTGATCTGCAAGCTGAATATCTTAAGATCACAAATCGAACCTACAATCAGATTTATGCTCGCAACAGATATGAAAATCGCGGTCAATTGATTGGTCACCCGTTTGGTCCCGATGGTGACCGTTACTCTTTATCATTTATCAAATGGTTTAGAAACAACAAAAAAGCGACTCTTGATTTTATCTATCAACGCAAAGGCGAAGGGTCTTTCGATGACATTTGGACGACTCCCTGGTTCGATATTGACGATTATACCGAGCCGTTTCCAACCGGAGTTGTTGAAAAATCATTTTCAGCCTCAATCGGTTTTACCGGTTACGTAAGACCTTATTTTTTCATTGATGCTTCATCAGGGATAAATTTTATCGATAATTATCAGCACTTGGATGGTATCAGCAAAACTATCCCATTCTTCTCTATCCGGCTGTCAATAATGCTGTCAACCCGACTAAATGTCCGAAATTAGTAATATTTTGGAACCATATAGTACCAAATCTGTTTTAAATTTATAAATAATATATGATGAGTAATTGTAAATATTTTATGGGAATGGGACAAAAATGATAGAAGCAAAACTGAAATGGACCGATGGGATAAGGTTTGACGGAACCTCGGTTTTTGGCCATAAGATAACGATCGATGGCGCCAAAGAGGCAGGCGGAGCCGAAAGCGGATATAAACCGACCGAACTGGTTTTGTTCGGAGTGGCCGGTTGCACCGGAATTGATGTCGTTAAAATTCTTGAAAAGATGCAGCAAAAGATAACCGGGCTCGAGATTGAGGTCAAAGGAACTTATCCTGATGAATACCCCAAACCGTTCAAAAGAATTGAAATACATTATATTTTCACCGGAAAATCACTTGATGAAAAAAAAGTGGAAAAGGCTATAAGCCTCTCTGAAGATAAATACTGCATGGTCAGTCAGTCTCTAAAAGGTATGGCCAATATAACTACCAGTTATAAAATTATTGAGGAGAAATGATTATGAGTGAGATGGGATATACAATAGAGTCAGACAAGTCGATTGACGATGTCTCGGCTATTCTGGAAAAGATGACCCCGGAACACAATTTTCGAATACTGGCGATTCACAACGTAACAGAAACTCTTTCCGAAAAAGGTTTCGAGATCAAACCGCTAAAAATCTATGAGGTCTGTAATGCCGGATTTGCTTTTAAGGCTTTGAGCAAAGATATCAATGTGGCGATGTTTATGCCGTGTAAAATAATTTTGCGGCAGGAAGAAAATAAAACGGTCATTACACTGGTGCGGCCATCAATGATCTCAAAAATGCTGCCTGATTCAGGTTTGGAAGAAATGGCTGGCAAGGTCGAAGAACAACTGAAGGAACTAATTGAAAATATTTAGCAAAAAGCGGCTTGTCAGATTGGCTTCAGGTCTTATATTAGGTGGGTTGGCCGGATTGATTCTGAGTTTTGTCTACGGACAGCTCGGTTCCACCTGACCGCTGATATGTGACACCAAAACAGCAGCAGTTTTTGGTGCAGTGGCCGGTTCGGCCCTGGCAATGATGGAATGAGGTTTTAGTTTATGCCGATGTTTGAATATAAATGTTTGGAGTGTGACAATAAATTTGAAGAACTGGTTAAACACAGTGATACTGCTGTAAATTGCCCGCATTGCAAATCGGTCGATGTTAAAAAGCTGGTGTCGGCTTTTTCATCATCATCGAATTCCGGCGGATCAGGCAATTCGCCAGGATGCGGTAAAAGCGGTTTTGGCTGAGCAGGCTGTTAAGGCACGAACCGGTCGGTTCGAATAGGATTGATTATGCAAAGAAAATATTTTTATCAAGGATTATTAATCGTCTCAATTTTGGCTATCCTAATTCTGGGATGTGGCAAAGATTTTAAAACGCCCGCTGATATTAAAGACAAAGTAGCCTGGCTTGATGCCGAATCGGCGATGCCGTTATTTCCATTTGGAACCAATCCGATCTATATGATGTTTCATTCCGCCGACTGCCCGGTGACCAATGCCATGCTGGATGAAATATTTTCCCGCCCCGAAATGATAAAATATCTTAATGAGCATTTCACCTGTATTTCGGTGATGCCAGACAGTATCGACTCGGTCAGATTTGTCGGGGAAATGGCAACTGGCAAAAGACTTCTTGAAGCTTTCAAAGTCGAGGGGTACCCGTCGCACTATTTCTTTAATGCCCAGGGATTTTTGAAAACGGCTCATACCGGATATATTGAACTGCGGGTATTTAAGCAGTTGTTAAAATATGTCGCCGAAGGATATATCGAAAAATATACGCTCCCGGAATTTATAGAAATGCCGGAAGCTAAGCTCGACACGATCTACGGCGAATGGTAGCATAATTCCAAGTTGATTTTCAGTAGGTCGAAATCCCGCAGGGTTTCGACAAATTTAAAATAATGTCATTCCCGCGAAAGTTGAAAATGCGCCTAGGTGTGCGGAAATCCATGCTTAAATTGTAATGTTTGGGCAGATGTCCACTATTT
>JAQBFG010000249.1:0-15441 GCA_032123495.1 Candidatus Zixiibacteriota bacterium
CCCAGCCAGTGGGTCAGGCTGCGCCAGAAAAGAAGTCCTTTGGGAAGCGCCTCTATATTGCTCAAGATGCTCGATCCGGTGGTCGTAAAACCACTGCTTGATTCAAAATAAGCATCGGTGAAGGTCAGAATAATATTGGCCAGTGAATAATCGCCTGACGTTGACAAAAAATATACAAAAAACGGTATCGCACCCAAAAATCCAAGCGCCACCCAAGCGACTGAAACAATAGCGAATCCCTCCCTGATACCTTCAAGTTCCGATTTTGATCGACAGGTCACCGACAGGATCAGACCGATCAGAGCCGAAAAAATAATGGCCAATATAAATCCAAGTTTTTCCGGCTGATCGAATATGTCTAGAAAATCGGCTGGTGGATTATAAAAGATAGCTATCCCCAGAGGAACAATCAGGATTCCGGCCATAATCAGCATCAACCGGCCTGTTACATAAAATACTGTTTTCTTATTCATCTAATAATTATTTATTTTCGAGATTTAAACAGCTTCCGAACCCGGGACAGATTTTTAGTATGCGTAATAACAATCATCTGATCACCCGGTTCGATAACTGTATTTCCATCAGGAATGATCATCTCGTCTTGGCGGATAATAGCGCTGATAATCGATCCTTTCTGGATTTTACTTCTAATATGCTGAAGCGGTTTTCCGGTTATCGGGCTGTCTTCCTCAGCTGTTATCCGCAGGGCCTCAATATTAAGGTTACGGATTCTGACTACCTGTCCGATATGACCACGGTGAATTGCCTCCAAAATTTCGCGAGCTATTGCAAGGCGTGGATAAATAACATGATCAATACCGATCGAATTAAAAAGCCGATCCTGCCGAATTTCATTGGAAACGGCAATAACCTCACGGGCTCCCTCTGCCCGGGCCAATAGGGCTGACATCACATTATACTCAGAAACTTTGGCCGCGGCGATAAAGAACTGGGCGTTGCGAACATAAACCTCTTTTAGAATCGATGATTCGGTGCAATCGCCATGAATGATATCAACATTGTTTAAAATATCGGCCGCCTGCCGGGCATGTTCGGCATCGGGATCGACCAGAATAACCTTATCAACTATTTTCTCGAGAGCCTCGGCCAGTTGTATGGCGGTCAGACTGTCGCCAGAAATAACGACCGTCTTTACATCTTTGCGAGTCTGATTAAATAGCTCAAGATAAGAATCAATCGCATCGCGCGGAAAAATACCGTAGATTTCATCACCCGGTTCAATCAGATAATCGCCGTGCGGAATAATTCCCTCACCATTTCTGACCGCGGCAATAAATAGAAAACGTTGATCTTCCAAATCTTTGCTGATTTCAATTAACGTTTTATTGGCAATCGGCATATCTTCGGTAACCTGGTAAGCCCTGATCAGGATATTTCCATGCTGGAAATTGGAGGCATCAGAAGCGCCGGGCGTTTCGACATATTGAATAATAGAATCAACAACAACCTGTTCCGGATCAATAACCAGAGTCACTCCCATTTTGGCGATATCAATCGAGGAATCATTGCCGCGGAATTCATTGCTTCTGATACGCGCGATTCGTGAGGCAATCCCATATTGCTGAGCAATCGAACAGACAATTATATTAAGCTCATCAATCGGCGTCACTGCCAAAATCATGTCGGCGCCTTTGATTCCGGCCGCCTCTAAGACTCGCGGAGAACTGCCGTTGCCGCAAATCAATTTAATGTCAAGCCGGTCGCCATCAACGCTGCAAACATTGGGATCTTTTTCTATTAAGGTGATATCGTGATTCTCATACATCAGGTGTTCAGCCAGGCTAAAACCTACCACGCCGCCGCCAACAATTACTATTCTCATAATTTATAAAACCTGTTATTCTCAATTTTATCGTTCAATTCACCTGCATTTATATCCCTGTGGCAATGAAATGTCAACAAATATTAATCGAATTATAGGAGACAAATTGATAAAAAACCGTTGATATTTAACGAGTTGGAAGTATATTAAAAAATCTTAAGAGAAAACGAAAATATATGAGCTTTAATATCGCAAAATATAAAAAATACCTCCTCCCGATTGCTATATATCTATGTTTTATAATAGCTTACACCGGATATTCAGCTATCAACAACAATGATTTCCTCTATCAGCCGGTCTGGGATGTCGGCCATTATTTAACAATATCTGAAACCGGATATGAAGTCCAACCGTGCACCGATGCTTCCGGAAAACCGATCAATGGCATCTGCGGTAATGTCGGCTGGTATCCCGCCTGGCCGATTGTAACTGCTCTGGTTCGGCCATTGCTGGGCGGATCATCTCAGTTGGCTTTCACCGGATTGGCTTTTCTGTTTTCGTTGCTGCTATTTCTTTTGCTGTTTGAACTTATGAATCAATTATATGATAACAAAACGGCAATTTTGGCTCTTCTTGCTTTGGCGGCAAGTCCGGCCGCATTTTATCTGATTACCGGTTTTCCTTATGCGCTGATGCTTTTGCTTCTATTTCTTTATCTTCTACTGTTATATGGTCAACAAAACATTAAAAGAGAGATCGGATTATTCTTATCGGCTCTGGCAATATCGTTATGTTATCCATCCGGAGTTTTGTATGCGATTTTGCCGTTTATCTGGTATCTCAGAACTGAAAGAAATAAGCGAAACAACAATGAAGAAATTAACAATAGCAAAAAATATCCTAAAATAAATTACTGGCTTGGTCTGACAAAATATATTATCCCATTTATTCTGGGGCCGCTTTTATTGTGGACCTTCTTCTATTTTAAATTCGATGATTTCTTCCTGCAGCTTCATTTTCAGGAGAAATTTGGACGGACCTGGGATTTTCCACTAACGGTTATTTTCAAGGCACTTTTTGGATATTCGTTGCTGATCCCCGAAAATATTACTGTCCTCTGGTACGGTTTGATATTCCTGCTGTTTTATCCATATAAAATCAAACCGGAACTCTGGGCAATGGGACTTTTCTTATTTCTGTTTTCCCCGGCAACCGGGACTCTGATGTCGATCTACCGCCATTATTTATTGATCTTCCCCGCCTATATGATGATCGGAACCTCGACTCGTCCGTTATGGCTCAAAATTGGTTTTATCGCCATTGGACTGATTATTTCACTTACCATCCTGTTTCCCAAATTTATAGCTTATCGCCTTGTCTGAAATCATCAATTGAAATATCAGGCGTTTTGTCTTATTATATCGTTTAATATAAAGCTGTATAAATTATAAGAGGTTGAACAAATGAGCAGATTATTTAAATATTTAGTATTGGCTTTGATTTTATTAGCGATAGTACAACCGGTTTATTCGCAAACATCGAAACGGACTATCAATGTTGGCTACTTTGAGGGTGGCAATTATTTTCTTCATAAGACAATTATGAGTGAATTGAGAAAACATCTTGAGAATATGTCAAATGAAGAATATGAAATTGTTTTTGACCCCTATGGATACGGAACGGCTGAATGGAATCGTGATCTTTGCCGCGCCATGGCCGGCGATCTGGTCCGAAAAAAGGACCTCGATATGATAATCGCCGCCGGGCCGTGGGTGGTGAAAGACCTTCTCGATGCCGGATATGAAAAACCTATTATCGGATTGTATCAGATTGAGCCGGAACTATCAGGCTTGGTCAATAAAAATGGTTTACCGGTGGCCAGAAATCTGACCTTGACTTACAACCCGGGTAAACTCGAATCTGATTTGGCTGCCTTGAAATATCTCTTCCCGGATTCAAAGTGTGGGTTTGTCTATTTTCCGACTGGTGATGAGTTTGAAAAGGTTGCTGAAAAAGTCAAACAGATCGCCGCTCGCTATGAAATCGAAATTCTCACAGCTGAACAATACTCCGAGTCGGGTGCCTACAGTTACTTTCTCTCGATAGAACAACTTAAGAAAAAAGTCGACGTTTTATACCTTCCTCCGCTCTGGGGATTAGACCTGGAGATGTTGCGGGAATTTTTCACCCAAATTCATTTTGACCAAATCAAAACATTTGTGACCGACGGTTATCTCCTCCTTGAAAAAGGTGCGATAGCGACCAACTGCGACCGTCCTTATAAGACTTTGGCTCGGATTGCGGCATTTAAAATTGACAAAATAATCAGAGGAAAAACGCCGGCGCTCCTGCCGACCCAATTCGAGGAAACCAAAACTCTCTGTATTAACCCCAATGAGTCAAAAAAAGTTAATGCGGGATTCGGCCGCAATATTTTCAACAAAGCCAAATTGGTTCCTGAAATACCTGATGAATCGACTGAACGGTACACACTGAAACGGGCCATAGAGCAGGCTGTTTTGGAAAATAGTAACTTACATGTAGAAAATATGATTTACGAGCAGGCTGTTTTAAATGCCAAAAAGGCGTATGCATCATTCCGACCAAACATATCAGCACAGGCCGGGATCGCCACTGCTGACAATGAAAATGAGGCCGCTTTTTACAACAATACCTTTAATAGAAAATATTTTGCCAGCCTTAATCTCGAGCAAAAGCTTTTTTCATATCCGGCCATAAAAGCGATTCAGGCTGCTCAAAAAAATGAAAAGAAAAACAAGACCGAACTGCAAAAAGCGCAACACGATTTGGGAAAAACGGTCGCTGCCACTTTTCTTTCGATCATAGAAAATGAGGATAAGGTCTCCGCTTTGAATGATATCGTAAATCGTCTCGGGGAATTTCATGAGATGGCCCTGGCAGAATTTCAATTGGGCTATACAAAAAATAATAATTCTTTGATAATAGAGGAACGGCTTATCAAGGCCCGGCTCGAATTGCTCAACGCCCGACACGAACTGTATGTTTCAAGGGTAGTCTTAAACAGTCTCTGGAGCCGACCTGCTGACAATAACTTCGTATTGGACAGAACCGGGTTTGAAAGCAATGCCATGGTCCGTCTGATGCGCGGATTTGAATCGTTCTCGGACGAGCTCAAAACTCAGAATCGACTTGAACAGTTTTTTATAGAACATGGAATCAATAATTCGCTGAAACTCAAATCTGATGATTATTCTATTGGTATCTTTCGCGACCTTTTGGCCCAAAACAAAGGAAAACTTTATCCTGAATTTAGTCTGCACGCCGGATATTCTTATGGGGCCGAGTTCGACCGAGAGATCAATGAACGAAAAGATTATTGGTTTTTGGGTGGACTGATCAATATCCCGCTTTATCTCGGCGGGACAAGGGCAAAGACAAGTCGAATCCTTGAGTCTCAGATCGATGAGTTATTATTCAGAAAAGACGCCCGACGGTTGAAACTGATGGGAGAAATAACCACCGGAATCAATATGTTTTATAAAAATATTTCGGCTCTCCCGATCTATTATAATTTGAGAAATCTGTCTCAGTCAAATCTTGAAGAAGAGTCTGAAAAATACGGTTCCAATGAAGTTTCCTATATTGAATTGTTGAGATTAGAGCAGAATTGTGCCGAAAATGAAATAAACTTAATAGAGAATAAATATGCCTTTTTTCAATCATATATAGAACTTCTTTATATAGTCGGAGAAAGTTATCTGCCGGTTAATTCACCGGAGGAAAAAGCTATTTTTGACAAGATACTAGAATATATGAATAATTAATTTTTTCGAAATCTGGACAAGCGGTGTCCATTATTTTTTTTCCCTGCCGATATAAATTATATAAACATTTACTTTTCCCGGGGGAGAAAAATAATGGAAATCACATCTGTTTCTAATATTCAAACATATTCTGCCAGCATCACTAATACTGATAACACCCAGCCGACAACGGTACAGGAAAATCCTGTCATACAGGAAACGCCTGAAGAAGCAATCATAAATGAAATTGAAGAAAATGCCGAACCGGTCGAAACCGAGAAAGATGCCGGCAAAGGTGTCATCCGCAATCTGATAAATGGACATTTTAAGGGTGTCGCCGATGTCCGTCTTCGAATTAATTTTAGCGAACAAATTGAGGCGCTGGAACAGGCCGAGCTGGCCAAAGCGACCGGTTCCGGCCTATCGACCCTTTCTGATTCTATTAATAATGAAATCAATGCGGCGCTTGGGTCTGAGGAGATTGACGAAGAATCATCTATTCTTTTTATGTCAGCTTTAGAAACATTTAATAATGAGATTTCTCAATTAAGAACTAATATCCCCCAAAGCGATAATCTGATCTCAGAAATACGTTCATCTTTTGATAATTTTGTATTATCAGCCAGACCGGCTGTTGAAGAACCGGTTGAACCAGAACCACCGATAACCGGTGAAACGGTTTTATCGGAAGAAGTTATTATCCCTGATGCCGAACAACCGGCAGTTGATATCATATCAGAAGAAGAGCCTCAGTTTTCAATTGATCAGTTTCTGACTGATCTGATTTCGACTTTTGATGCCGAACTGGAGCTTTTGGAAACCACCCTTGCCAATACCAGCGTTCTTCCTGAAATATCCGAACCAAGCGGCAATGGTAAGGCATTTGATAAGTTTATGGCAATTTACAATGAGATGAAAAGTAATATCAATACCAATACTGAGAATAGCCAAAATAACGATATTGATATAACTTCATGATTTAGAAACAGATTTATTACTGCTTCCCCTCCTTTTGCCCCTTTGCTGAAAAACTGCCCATCATTTTTGACGGGCAGTCTATAATTTTCTATTGATAAATTGATGTTTTATATTTATAAATTGCCGTATTATTTGAAGATTGCAATATATTAAAGTAGTACTGGGAGTATTTATCGGCCATGTCAACTGAGAAGTCACAAAAGATCAACAAGCAGGGAAAAGCAAAAAAGTCTATATCAAAAAACAGACCAGCAAAACCGCCCCTTTCAAAATCTCCAAACAAACGATATCAACTTGACGCGAAAAAGCAACTGACCCTCCTATCTTCGATGGTTAAACAAAGTATCGAAGGAATGGCGCTGGTCGACCTGAAAGGAAATATCCAGTTTATTAACCATGCTTTTGCCGAAATGCATGGATATTCCCCAGACGAACTTATTGGAAAACATCTGACAATTTTTCATAATAATGAACAATTGGCGTTGGTAAATAAGGCCAACGAGGAAATTAGAAACAACGGTGAATTTATTGGCGAAGTCTGGCATAAGCATCGCGACGGAACAGTTTTCCCGACCTTTATGCACAACTCACTGCTGAGGGATCAATCAGGCACTCCTATCGGTATGATAGGCTCTATTCGAGATATCACCCTCCAAAAACAGGCAGAAGATGCTCTCAGAGAGAGTGAAGCAAGATACCGGCAATTAATAAATAACGCCGGCTGCCCGATCGTACTATTCGATCTTAAGGATCGGATATTATTGGTCAATAATACCAGTGCCAGAAATTTCGGAATGGAACCCAAAGATATAATTGGAAAATCAATACATGAACTTCTGCCTGATATTGCGGATAAGGCTATTAAAAGAAATAAAAAAGTTGTTAGCTCGGGCATTGGTTTCGAAGTCGAAGATTTTGTGCACATGCCAACCGATAAGCGATGGTTTAAAACTAACCTCCAACCGGCCAGGGATGCCAATGGAAATATATATGGTGTTCTGGTCATATCAAATGACATAACCGAGCTTAAAATAAGTGAAGAAAGGCTCGGGAAAACTTCTGAAGAGCTGAAATCAGAACGCAATGCCCTTCAGGAAAAAAATATCACATTAAAACAAGTTTTCAGTCATATTGAAGATGATCGCCTCGATTCAATTTCTAAAATTCAGGAAGAGATGAAAAAGGCTATTTTGCCCCAAATAAAGAAACTCAGAAAAAAGCTTGGGAAATTATGCGCAGGGGAGATCGATACGCTTGAAACTACATTAAATGTGGTTATTGCGCAGGATAAGGAAAGCTTCAGGTCTAATTATGGAACATTAACAGCCCGGGAATCTGAAATATCTAAATTAATTAAAAAGGGCTTTTCATCAAAAGAGATATCTGACAAATTAAACATATCGCTCCCTACCGTTTTTAAACATCGTGAACAGATCAGAAAAAAACTTGAAATCACAAATAAAAATATTAGCCTGGCAACATATCTCAGATCACATAGATAAATATACGTAGTCATATACGCAATATACTCCCATTGACGATTCTATTAAAAGTGCTTTATTACCCGATAAGTTTAATGATAGGTCGAAGATAAGATTGTTCGATTTATTTGAATTGGGATTCAGAAATTAAATCCGGCGGTGAAATGCCGCCTCAATCAGAGTATTCTGCCCCACAGCTCTAATTGAGATTTGAACTGCATGTTCGCTGACTTCTTGGATAAACATCTTTGATCATCGCCGGATTTTTAATTTTGTTCGCTCACAGATAAGGGGAAAGATGAAAAAAAGAGTCACACTGTATTCAAACCCTGATGATACCGCCTGCAAAAATGTTGAAAAGTTCCTGAATGAACAGGATGTCATTCTGAAAGTGCATGATATCAAGACGCGGCCATTAGATTATAATCAGATTTCGAAACTCCTCAAGAATTTTGATCTCAAACATTTTTATAATTCCAACGGACACTCCGGCGGTAAAAAGAAAACGGCCGAACCAGATACAACCAATAGAAACGAAATTATTGAAAGAATGGCTGAGGACAATTCTTTATTGCGTTTACCATTAATTTTGTCTGAACGCCTGTTGACGGTTGGAGACAATACCGATCGAATTGAAATTATGCTGCAAATAACACCTGGTTCAGAGCGAGAACCGAGAAGAATATAAATTCCACAAATATAAAGTGGAAAGTTACCAAGCTCTCTTTCTGACTCACCGCCGGCAAATATATTTATTTCCGGCGGTTTCTTTTTATATCGATTTATTAATTTTGATCGGTCAAGAAACTACCAATCAGTTTTGATATTTACAAAAAGGGTTTTGTTATTGCGCCATACGAAGAAAATGACCTCTTCCGGTTTGGTTTCAGCAATAGCATCCAATGAGTTTTTGGTTTCTTCAATATTGGTTACTTTGTTGCCATCAATTGACTGAATAATATCTCCCGGATAAATGCCTCCAACCGAGGCCCATCCCCCGTTTTCAAGTTCCTTGACAACAACACCCTTGAATTTTTCCTGGTCGAGATTATAAAAAGTATAATCGGCAAAAACCATATCGCGTATTTTCATTTCGAAATTATTGTCTTTAAAATCGGGAGCCTCGCCGGGACTTAGAGGTGCCTTGACTAGGGTGGCAATTATCTCAAGCGTATCCACATTGCCATTTTGGCGGCGAAATATTTCAAATTTTACATCGGTATCTGCCGCGAATTCCAAAATCTTACGACGAAAAATCGGCAATGTCTCTTCGCTGTCAACTTCAATCTGGTGACCATTTAGTTTGACGATAATATCCCCTGTTTCCATTCCGGCTTTATCGGCAGGTGAATTATCAACAACATCATTGACAATAATTCCTCCGGCAAGATTCAGATTCCAGAATTCGGCCATATCGGTAGTCAGAGCCTGAAGATGGATCCCGAGCCAGCCGCGAGTAATTTCCCCTTTTTTGGGCGGGTCTTTTATCAGTTTTTGAATTTTATTTATATCACCGATGCCAAGAAGTGGCATAAAATCTTCAATACTCCCAAATCCATTATGTGATGACCCAAATTCAGACTGGCCCTGATTGCTTAATCTGGTCAAAATTCCAACGGCATCTCCCAATATATCGTAAATCACCGATGCCGCCTCCAGCTCATTAAATCCTACTGTCAAAATAAACTCTTCCGGTTCGTCAATTATTGCCGAAACCATCCCGACGTCAACCGCCAACGGCGGAGTCACATAATTAGGGAGCAGCATATAAACGGTTAGCATCTCCCCGACCCTGTAATTATCTCTTTTCTTTAATTTTAAAAAATCAAATTTTACAGTTTTTGCGTCGTCTTCTAAAATAATTTTGCAGAAACCTAGCTTGGTAAATTGATCGATACCGATAAATTCGGCCTGAAAAACCTGCTCATTCATCAAAGTAACTTCAATTTTTTTCGGTTCGATGTTAACCTGCATTCCTGACATAATCGAAAACGGATCATCGGCATTAATCGGATTGCCGTCGAAAATAATCAGACCATCCGCTGAAACAATTGTTCCCAGCGTCCGATTTTTCATTTCGGTCGATTGCGTTCCAAACGAAACTTCCACTTCAATATCAATAATCACCGTATATTTCGAAGCATCTTTGTCAATCGACTTATAGTCAAAATCATAGGCTCGAGCCGGGCCGGATGAAACAATCATTAATATGGAAAGAACCAATAAATTTATTAACCTAATCATTGTTCACCTCGCTCTCGGATATTTTATCAAAGTCCACTTTAAGCAGGACATATCTGGTATTGCCGGATGATTCAATCGTCAGTAGAACCCGGTCGGCTTCACTATCTGTTAACTCAATATATTTATTATAAAACTCCTGAAAATTGTTTATCACCATTTCATTGATCTCTCTGATAATATCGCCGCCGCCCAGATTCTCCTCGGCCCCCGAGCCAACTCTTTTAACCCCGGCGACAAATACGCCAAGGGTATCATCAAGCTGATTTTCGACCGCCATCTGGGTCGTAATTGCCTTAACGGTGAATCCCCAATCCTTACATTCCAAATCCTCACCCATTATCTCGCCAAGCTCATGGGTCAAAACATTTATTGAAATATTTTCTACACCCCGTTGCACTACCATTTGAATATCTGAACCAATCGGATAATCGGCTATTTTTTTATAAAAATTCGGTAGTTGCTCTTCAAAACGAGCCGAAACCGGAATATTATTTATTTCGAGAATAATATCGCCCGCCTCAAGCCCCGCAATCTCGGCAGGTGAACGGGTTGCTACCGATGCGACCAATACGCCTTGATCGCGGTCGGTCCCAAACCATCCTTCCAAGTCCTGCAAAGCCTGACACCGCACCCCGATCCAGCTTCGGAGAACCTTGCCATTAGCAAGGATCTGATCAACCACTTCCTTAACAATATTAACCGGGATCGCAAATCCGATATTATTAGCAAACATCGTTGCCCGAGAGTTTATCCCGATAACTTTGCCGTCAAGATCGACCAGCGGACCGCCCGAATTGCCGGGGTTGATAGCGGCATCGGTCTGAATCCAGTTATTGTAAATCCCGGTCCGTTCACCTGAAGGCAATCTGGTTTCTCCGGGAAAGTAACGGTCGGTGGTGGAGATAACGCCGCATGAAACCGAGCGCGAAAGCGCTAGCGGAGAACCCATCGCCAGAACATATTGGCCAACTTGAAGCACATCTGAGTTTCCAAATTCCGCTACATTTAATTTTCCGTTATATTCTGACAGGTCCAGTTTAATTATTGCCACATCGGTTGAAGGATCACCGCCGACTAATTCAGCTTTGACCTGTTCCTTGTCGCCAAGGGTGCATATAATCCGGTCAGCTTTGCCGGCCACATGATAATTCGTGACCACATATCCATCCGCATGAAAAATAACTCCTGAACCAACCACCGATTGTTTAACCATTTTACCGGTCCGGAAATCAGTCACAACCGGTTGGATATGAACCAATGCCGGCATAACTTTGTTGCGGGCCTCAAAAATCTCTTTTTGAAGCGGCGGAACATCGTTCCCCAAAATGATTGTAGAATTAAATACTAATGTCAAAACAAATAGAACTAATAAGGCTTTTCTCATCTGTTACCTCAGGCTATATAATTTTTATCCTCGTTGTATATTCTTTCGACGAACATAGCAGAAAGAATATGGTATTTTATTTTTATCATCAAGTTTTTTAACAGTTTATCAGACAAAAAGTTCAGGATTAAAACCCGATCAAAACATTTAGATTATATTTGGTTCAATAAATATGTATCTTAAATAATCCATATCATAAACCGACGCTCCTCACAGGGCATAAAACCGCATTTCCGCTTGACAAAAAGGTGTTTCCGCGTATATTGAGTTAAGTATTTTTCATCATGATACGTGCTTCAAATAATGGGGAATAATGATTCTTCTATTTATTACATCTCTGAGGAAATTATGACATATCTGAAAATTTCCCTGGTATTTCTGACAATTTTGGGCATTGCCGCTCTTGGTTCCGTTGCATATTCATCAACAATTCATGTTCCAGCCGACCGGCCGACCATACAGGATGGTATAGATTTTGCCAATGATTTTGACACCGTTTTAGTCGCACCCGGTATCTATAATGAGGCTATAAATTTTCTCGGCAAGACAATTAGTGTTATATCGGAGGGTGGTTCCGACTATACTTTTCTTCGAGCGCCTAACGAAGATGCTATCTCAACATTAATATCAATTAACAGCGATGAGGGACCGGAAACGCTGTTTCGCGGATTTACAGTAGAAATATTTGGCGCTACATATTATGAAGATATTATAATAATGCGAATTGGCCCATTCAGTCTGCCAACTATTGAATATAACGTTTTTAGAAATATTAATTTAACATCCAATTTGTCGGTCATAAAGGTGGAATCGGCAGCCCTTATCAGATATAATCTTTTTTATAATAACTATGGTTCAAATGTCATCTGGTCAACCAAATGTGCTCAGATACTCAACAATACCATTAATGCCAATCAGGGTGGTATATATTCACTCAGTAATAAAACGATAGTGAAAAATAATATCGTCACAAATAGCTACAGCTATGGAATTCTTGGGTATTTTGCAGAAAATGACTACAATAATTGCTGGGGCAACGGCTCTGACAATACTCCCGGCCCAAACGGTATCTCAGAAGACCCCAAATTTGTTGATCCTAATTCAAAGGATTATAATCTTAAATCTTATTCACCCTGTATAAACGCCGGTGATCCCGATCCGTTATTTTATGATCTTAACGGAACCAGAAATGATATCGGCGCATATTCGTATCAAACATTCGCACCTCCTTTTGCAAAGTACATCACTTATGAAAATTCGGACCTTGATCATATTATTTTTGATATGACCCCGGTAATATTATGGACCTACTATGATGATAATACTGTAACCAGTCAGGCTCGGTTTCAAATTCAGGTCGGCACCGACGAGGATTGGACTTCGGCCGAGATGTGGGACAGCGGTCCGGTTATTTCTTCAGCAAATAATGCTTCTTACGATGGCATTACGCTCGACGAAAACATTGATTATTTCCTGAGAATTAAAGTCAATAACGGCACAATCTGGGGCGATTGGACATACAGCTGGCTGCAATTCCACCCGCATCAAACTATCCATATACCTGCTGATTTTCCTACTATTCAGGAGGGTGTAGATTATTCTTATGACGGTGATTCAATCCTGGTCGATCCCGGAGTTTATGTTGAACAGGTTGATTTTATTGGCAAAAATATCGTTGTCGCCAGTTCTCAGGGACCGGAAATTACTACAATTCAAGCACCTGAAATAGGCGAAACATATATTCAGACTGCAAAAAGCAGCGACACCGCAAAGGCAATATATAACGATCCGACGCGAGAAACATTATCAATTGCTGTTTTAATGAATACCGGCGAACCAAAAGGCGCCGAGATTTCGGGGTTTACAATTACCGGCGGCACATATACAGGAATATATTGTAACGGTACCTCGCCGATTATTACTAATAATATTATTACCGGGAATTCAAGCATCTATGAAAACGTTAGCGGTGCCATTGAGCTTGAAAGTACTCGCGGGGCGTTTATTAAAGGCAATATCATTTATAACAATAATGCCGGACTTTATGGAGCCGCCATCCATATGGAGTATTGTGAAGATGACACGATATGTTATAATCTTGCATACAATAACTTTGGTTACGGGGAAATTAGATGCCTGAACACCAATAATGCCATCATCTATAATAATACCCTTCTCCCCATAACCTATAGCGGTATCTTTAAACAGGGCAGCGGTAATGTTTATGCTTATAATAATATCATAGCATGGTCGCCGGTTTTTGGCGTTCGCTCCGCTGGCGGTTGGGTCTTTTCCTCACACAACTGCACCTGGCAAAATTACTACGGCGATTACGAAGGTTCTCCGCCGGGAGATGGCGACGTCTATGCTGATCCACTTTTTACCGACCCGGTAAATCGCAATTATTTTCTTATGCCGATATCGCCCTGCATAGATGCCGGAGATCCAGACCTGTTTTTCAATGATCCGGATGGAAGCAGAAATGACATCGGTGCTTTTACAACCGGATGTGATCCTGCTATCGATACCGACGGTGATGGAGTTCCTGATGGTTGTGATAACTGCCCCAATTTATCCAATGCCAATCAATCAGATGGCGACAATGACGCGGTCGGAGATGCCTGTGACAATTGTCTACCGGTTTCCAACACCCTTCAACGGGACACTGACAATGACGGTTATGGTAATAGCTGTGATAATTGCCCCGATGATTTCAATTCAAGTCAGGAAGATACCGATAGTGATGCTGTCGGCGATATCTGCGATAACTGCTTTAATGAAACCAATGAAGACCAACTTGATACAGATGAAGACACAATTGGCGATGTCTGTGATAATTGCCCGGAAGATTATAATCTTGATCAATTGGATACAGATGGTAATAATATCGGTGATGTGTGTGACTGGATATGTGGCGACGTTGACGGTATCGAAGCGATAAATATCCTTGATATTGTTTATATTATAAATTACAAATATAAAAGCGGCCCGGAACCGGACCCGATGGAATCGGCCGATGTCGATGGCATCTCCCCGGTTAATATTCTTGATATTGTCTATTTGATTAATTATAAGTACAAATCCGGCCCCGCGCCAAATTGCCCGTAAGATTAATAACTAATGTAGGATGTGGATCAGTGACGCCTGTCCTGCCAGACCGTTTGCTATAATTCCAAATAAATATTCAATAACACATTGACTTTATGAATATATATTTTATTTTTCAAAATATTTCTTTTAAAAAGATGGAGGGAATCTTGAAGACCTATCATTTTATTCTAATCGTTTTTATAACCTCACTTTTGATTTCATTTAGTTGCGGTGATGATGACTCCGTTAATTCAATCGACGAAGGAATGCCAACAGTTTACATCAGTAGCCCGGCAGATAGTTCATCAGTCGCCGATATGGTCGAGATAACAGCAATAGCCGATGATGACAAGGGTATTGCCAAAGTATCATTTTATGTAGATGCGCAATTGACCAAGAATGATGCCGCTCCGCCATACACTACTATATGGAATTGCTCGAACGAGACACATGGAAGCAATCATACAATTTATGCTATGGCCTATGACACCGATAACAACAGCTATGGTTCATCAATCATTCTGGTTACAATAGATACCAATATGGCCTCGCCGGCACCGCCGGTGTTGGACATTGCCACTAACATCACCGATTCGAGTGTTACATTGACCTGGAGCAAAAATAATGATGTCGATTTTGAACGGTACGTTATCTGGTATGATACCAGCAGTACTGAAAATCCGTCAGAAAATTCTA
>JAQBFG010000250.1:0-5879 GCA_032123495.1 Candidatus Zixiibacteriota bacterium
GGATAAATATCTTTCCAATAAGGCTTTGCTTAATTGATATATCCATAAATCTTGCTTTTTAGACGTAATTTCATTATTATCAATAGCTAAGCAAGATTTGAGGTAATTAATGTTTGATAAAAAGTTTCTGGACGAATTAAAGAATAAAAAGAAGAATTGGGACAAATCGGCTGAAAAATTCCGTGCCCGCAAAACGCGTCCCAAATTTATGACTATTTCCAGCGATGAAGTCGATGAATTATACACTCCTGAAAATCTGAAAAACTACGACTACGAAAAAAAACTTGGTTTACCGGGGGAATATCCATATACGCGCGGGGTTCATCATACGATGTATCGCAGTCGTCTCTGGACGATGCGTCAGTTTGCCGGGATGGGGACACCCAAACAAACTAACGAACGGTATCATTATCTGCTTGATCAAGGGCAGACCGGTTTATCGGTCGCTTTTGATCTGCCGACCCTGATGGGTTACGACAGCGATCATGTCAGATCACTTGGCGAAGTCGGCAAATGCGGGGTCGCGGTTGATTCACTCGGCGATATGGAGATACTTTTTGATGGTATCGATCTCGGCGAAGTCTCGACCTCGATGACTATCAATGCTCCCGCCTCGGTGCTGCTGGCGATGTATCTCGCCGTGGCCGAAAAGCAGAAGGTTCCGTTTGATAAAGTTCGTGGGACGTTACAAAACGATATCTTAAAAGAATATATTGCTCAGAAAGAATGGATCTATCCGCCGGAACCGTCAATCAGGTTAATAACTGATATGATGGCGTTTTGTACTGACCATGTTCCGCAGTGGAATACAATTTCTATTTCCGGATATCATATTCGCGAGGCCGGTTCAACGGCGGCGCAAGAGCTTGCTTTCACCCTCTCCGACGGATTTACCTATATTGAAGCGGCGATAAAAGATGGGCAGGATGTTGACAAATTTGCACCACGTCTGTCATTTTTCTTTAATGCCCATCAGGATTTCTTTGAAGAGATCGCCAAATACCGTGCGGCGCGGAGAATTTTTGCCCGACGGATGAAAGAAAAATATAAAGCGAAAAATGAACGCAGCTGGCTTCTACGGTTTCATACACAAACAGCCGGATGCTCATTAACTGCGCAGCAACCGGAAAATAATCTGATTCGAACTGCTTACGAAGCGATGTCGGGAGTCCTCGGTGGAACGCAGTCATTGCATACTAATTCGATGGATGAAACCCTCGCTTTACCGTCACAGAAAGCGGCGCTTTTGGCGCTTCGGACGCAGCAGATTTTGGCTCATGAGACCGGTGTTACCAATACCGTTGATCCTCTGGCCGGGTCGTTTTTTGTCGAAGCGCTGACCGATAAGATCGAAGCGGAGGCCGAAGCGTATCTCGATGAGATCGAAAAACGTGGCGGGGTTCTTAAGTGCATCGAAGATGGATACCAGCAGCGAGAGATCGCCAAAGCGGCTTATCGCTATCAAAAAGAGATCGAAAAAGAAGAACGGATTATTGTTGGTGTTAATAAATATAAGATGGGCAAAGAAGAGATCGATATTCCGATTTTAATTATCGACGAAAATGTTGAAAAAGACCAGACGGCATTTGTTAAAAAGATTCGCAAGGATCGTGATAACGACAAAGTCAAACGGACTCTCGAAGATTTAGTGACGGCGGCCAAAGGTAACGGCAATACATTGAAGGCAATGCTTGATTGTGTCCGGGTGTATGCAACCGAAGGTGAGATAAGTGATGCCTTAAAAACTGTTTTCGGCGAGTATATCGAACCACCGTTTATTTAGATTGATATTCAGATAAAAATTTAAATTAAATAAAGAAATATTATGACTGACAAAAAAATTAGAATACTGTTGGCGAAGCCGGGACTTGATGGCCATGATCGTGGTATCAAAGTTATCGCGGCCGCCTTTCGTGATGCCGGATTTGAAGTAGTTTATACCGGTCTGCGGCAGACCCCGGAACAGATCGTTAATGCGGCCATGCAGGAAGATGTTGACGCCATCGGTGTGTCGATTTTATCCGGTGCGCATATGACGCTGTTTCCCGAAATCAAAAGACTGATGGAAGAAAAAGGTATCGGGGAGACTATTCTTTTCGGCGGCGGAATTATTCCGGCCGAAGATATTAAAAAGCTCGAAAGTAATGGTATTGCCAAACTGTTTACGCCCGGCGCCACCACCGATGAGACGGTTGCGTACGTTCGTTCCGCGGTGACGGAGAGGGCCGGTAAAAAAAGCGAAGATAAAATAATGTAACTTAATACGGTTTGTCCGAATCTAAAAATTCGGATGAAGTCAGATCCTCAGGAGGAGAGATGAGATATAACGTAGACGACAGACAGCAGGCGGTCAGGGACCGCGCCAAAGAGTTCGCGGAAAAGGAAATAGTCCCGGTTTTTCAGGAACATGATCGCAGAGAAGAACAATTTCCAAAAGAGTATTATCAGAAATTAGCCAAAGCCGGTTTGGTCGGCTTTGTCATGCCGAAAGAGTATGGCGGCGGCGGTTATTCCAACATTGAATATATCACTTTGATTGAAGAGTTAGCCTATTATGATCCGCCGACATCACTTCTGGCGGCGGTTCCGGAACTGGCGACGTTCCCGATTTTTGCCTTTGGAACCGAAGAGCAGAAGAAAAAATATGTCCCCAAATGCGCCAGTGGTGAATTGATTCCCGCGTTTGCTCTAACCGAACGTAATGCTGGCTCCGATGCTGCCAATCAGGAAACAGTTGCGCTGATTGACGGTGACGATTTTGTTATCAATGGCGAAAAGTTTTTTATCATGCATGGTGACGTCTGCGATATCGCCGTTCTGTTTTGCAGAATCGGCGAATTAGGTGAAGGACGGCCCAAAGTTTCGGCAATTATAGTTGAAGCCGATCGTCCCGGATTCGAAGGTTTTACGCTCAAACATAAAATGGGTATGCGCGCTGCGACCACCGGCCGGATCGAGTTTAAAGACTATCGCATTCCGGTTACTCAGCAGCTTGGCGAAACCGGTAAAGGGTTCCGTTATGCGATGACCACGCTCGATGGTGCCAGAGTTGGTGTTGCCGCGCAGGGTCTTGGTATTGCCCAGCGGGCGCTTGATGAATCAATCAAATATGCCAAATCGCGGATTCAATTTGGCTCACCGATTGCCAAACTTCAGGCGATTCAATGGATGATCGCTGATATGTCCTGTCGCGTGGAAGCTGCTCGGTTGTTGACTTACAAATCGGCGCAGTTACAGGATAAGGGCGAGCGTTTCTCAACCGAAGCAGCTCAGGCGAAGTTGTATGCCACCGAAGCGGCCGGTTTCTGTGTAGACAGAGCGATGCAGATTCATGGCGGTTATGGTTATATCGGTGAATTCTCGATTATCGAAAAACTGTACCGTGACCAGCGAGTTACCGAAATCTATGAAGGCACCTCCGAGGTCCAGCGCCTCGTTATTGCCGGCAGCTATCTCAGGTAGTTATGAAATTTGGATCATTTGAAATAATACCTTTCGTCGAGCAGAAATTTCGGCTCGACGGAGGGTCGATGTTTGGAGTTATTCCGAAAAAAATCTGGGGTAGGATGATCTCATCGGATGATAATAATTTGATTCCGATGGTGGCCAATCTGTTTTTGTTAAAAGCAGAAGGGAAAAATATTCTGCTCGATACCGGTCTTGGTGATGTCATCTCCGAAAAAGAGCGGAAAATTTATGCGGCGACCGGTGAGACCAATATCGAAGGCGGTCTTAAAAGGCTTGGGATTGCACCAGATGATATTGATTATGTTTTCTTTTCGCATCTGCATACTGATCATTCTGGCGGTGCGGTGGTTGAAACCGGAAACGGCTTAAAGCCGCGCTTTCCAAAGGCGACTCATATCGTCCAAAAAGATGAGTGGGATGATGCCACTAACCCGGATGAAAGAACCGCCGCGGTTTATATTCCGGAACGATTAAAAGTTTTGGAATCGGCTGGGTTAATTGAATTGATCGATGGTGATAAAGAACTTTTACCCGGTATCAAAGCGGTTAAAACCGGCGGACATACTCGGGGGCATCAGGCATTTGAGGCGACCTCTGATGGCACCACTGCCGTATATTATGCCGATATTGTACCATCGGAGCATCATATCAGAGTTCCGTTTGTACCATCGACCGATCTTTTCCCGATGGATACGATGAGAGTCAAAAGGGCACTGCTGAAAAGATTACTTAACGAAAATATGGTTATCGCATTTGATCATGATATCGAAATTGGGTTGGGGCGGGTTCGTGAGGAGGGTCACAAAACTATTGTAGATAAGGTCGAATAATTTCTATCCGTAAAAATATTAAATTTATATAAGTCTGGCAAAATATGTCACTCGAAGAAAAATTAAAGAAACTTGAAGAGATGCGCCAGGAGGCGCGTCTGGGCGGTGGTGCCGATCGAATCAAGTCTCAGCATAAGAAAGGCAAACTAACCGCGCGGGAACGTATCGAATTACTTCTTGATAAAGGTTCATTCGAGGAGTTCGATATGTTTGTCACTCATCGTTCTCAGGCATTTGGACTTGAAAAACAAAAATTTCTCGGCGATGGTGTTGTAACCGGCAACGGTACAATCGACGGCCGTCAGGTCTTTATATTTTCGCAGGATTTTACTGTTTTTGGCGGGTCATTGTCTGAGGCGCATGCCGAAAAAATATGCAAGATCATGGAGATGGCGATGAAGGTCGGTGCTCCGGTGATCGGTCTCAATGATTCCGGCGGTGCAAGAATCCAGGAGGGCGTGGTTTCATTAGGTGGTTATGCCGATATTTTTCTGCTTAATACATTGGCTTCGGGTGTCGTTCCTCAAATATCGGTAATTCTTGGTCCATGCGCCGGTGGTGCAGTGTACAGTCCGGCTATTACCGATTTTATTTTTATGGTCAAAAATACTTCATACATGTTTGTCACCGGACCAAATGTTGTCAAAACGGTCACCAATGAGGTCGTCACTTCCGAAGAACTTGGCGGTGCTATGACCCATGCCTCGAAATCGGGCGTGGCACATTTTGCCTGTGAAAATGAGGCTGAAACAATACATAAGGTCCGCAAACTGTTCAGCTATATCCCTCTGAATAATCTTGAGGACCCGCCAATGGTTGAGTGTACCGATCCTCTGGACCGCGAAGAAGAAAAACTCAACAGTATCGTCCCTGAAGATTCAAATAAATCGTATGACATGAAAGAGGTGATCAACTATATCATTGATGACGGCGATTTCTTTGAAGTGCACGAAGATTTTGCAATGAATATAATAGTCGGGTTTGCCCGCCTGGGCGGTCGTACTATTGGCATAATCGCCAATCAACCGTCGGTTTTGGCCGGGTGTCTCGATATTAATTCGTCGGTGAAAGGTGCAAGATTTATCCGGTTCTGCGATTCGTTTAATATTCCCATATTGACCTTTGAAGATGTTCCGGGATTTTTACCCGGTACCGATCAGGAGCATGGCGGTATTATTAAAAACGGCGCCAAATTGCTTTATGCTTACTGTGAAGCGACCGTTCCGAAGATCACTGTAATTACCCGTAAAGCGTATGGCGGTGCGTACGATGTTATGAATTCCAAGCATGTTCGCGGCGACATGAACTATGCCTGGCCATGTGCCGAGATCGCGGTGATGGGTTCCAAAGGTGCGGCGGAGATTATATTCAAAAAGGATATTGCCAAAGCGAAAGATCCCGAGGCCGAACTTGAAAAGAAAACCGAGGAGTTTCGCGAACAGTTTGCTAATCCGTTTACTGCCGCGGCGCGTGGGTATGTTGATGACGTAATCGAACCAAAAACAACCCGGTCCAGATTAATTCGCGCCTATCAGATGCTTGAGACAAAAAAAGACGAGAACCCTCCCAAGAAACATGGAA
>JAQBFG010000251.1:0-4525 GCA_032123495.1 Candidatus Zixiibacteriota bacterium
AACGACAGATTAGTATTGCCAGCCTCGATACTCTGTAAAACATCATCCTCATCACCCTTATAGCGTAAAATCAGACGATTGGCGAGAGGCACATCAGATTTACTATCCTGAGATACTGAAACTGTAATCTTTGATCCGATAGTACCATTTATATCGAAACGGGAAATCTGTTCCATATTGAGAGCCGGAAATTTGCTCTGTTTATTGGTCGCAGTTGAAGGCCCATCGGTCCACTGAGAACGGCCCGAAAATGAGATCCGATGATAGCCGGATACTTTCAAACCGGCACCACCCTCCCCAAAAAGTTCTTCAAAAGTTTTTGATTTAATAGGGATATTAAGGCTTAACAGCCCACCCGCTTTATCCTGCTGTCTTTTGGAAAGAGCTGTGGCCCTAAATTGGCCAAGCTGTTGTTTTAGCAATGCCTTTTCACGATATTGGTAGAATGACTCGGCATCGGCCGTCCGCGATGTATAAGAATACTTATATTTGCCTCTATTATAATAAGTCCTGGTAAAAGTAAGTGATTTATTATCAAAACTGGAACGCTCAAGCGCAGATACATGCCTGAGCTGTCTGAAAGGATTAGTAAAATAGGGGTTATTATCAAAAAGACTGATGACAACCTTGCGCTCGATTTCCGGGTAGGGAGCAATATATCCGGATGGATAATTCAACTCACCATTAAAACCCGGTTCATCGGCAAATATCAGGGCCGGTGCCAGGACAAAAACGACAATGAGTGTCGAAAGCAATATCTTTTTCAATTCAACCGTATCCAAAATATGCGGTTAGTTTTAAATCATTAAAAAAGTGCTATATGCTTTCCTCCTCAAATTTTCCGAGTAATGTAATCTCTTCGGTCAATTCAATTCCAAACCTATCTTTAACCTTCGTTTTCAGCATTGTCGCCAGTTGTCTTATATCATCGGAACTTGCTGTTCCCTCATTCAGTAAAATATTTGCATGTTTTGCAAATACGCTGGCGCCTCCATAACTGATTTCTTTGGCTCCGATTTCATCCAATAATTTCCCGGCTGCTATTTTTCCATATTTTTCGGCCTTATCCGGAATATTCTTAAAAAAACAACCAGCGGTAAAAGCGTTAGTCGGAAGTTTCGCGTCCCGTTCTGCTTTGATTCTATCACATTCGCTCTTAATTTCTTCTTTTATGCCCATTTCCAGTGCAAACTTAGCCGTAGCTACTATTTCTCCGGTTCTCTTCAAAATCGAGTTACGATAATCAAATTCAAAATATCGGTTCTCTTCAGTCCTGATATCTCCCTGTTTATCAATCAGTTGTGCTGATTTCAAAACTCCGGCGGTTTCTGTGCCATACGCTCCGGCATTGCCAAATATCGCTCCGCCGACAGTGCCATATATACCTGTAGCAAATTCAAGACCGGACAGGCTGTTTTCAGTGGCAAAATCAACAATAGATTGCAGATCTTCTCCTGCTCCGCAAATTATTTCATTTCCAATAAGCTCAATTCCCTTAATCGAGTTCTTTATCACCAGCCCGTCGAACCCATCGTCTGATACCAAAAGATTAGAACCACCACCTAACAAAAATGCAGGAATTTCAATTTCTCTTACAGCTTTTACCACAGAAGCCAGTTCATCAATTGTCAGGGCTTCATAAAATAACCGCGCCGGACCACCAGTGCCAAAAGTATTGAGTTTGGCAAGAGATTGGTTGCTTATCAGTCGATCGCCAAACCTATCTTTCAATGTCTGCTCTGAATCTTTTAAAATCATCAGTCCCATATAATCCATTTTAGTTAATAAATATACCGTTTTACAGTCTATTAGGCAAGATAAATGAATCAGAACTTCATGTTATGTAAAATACCACAGAGAAAATGACGAATCAAATGTGGGATTCCATATATTATTCTTTTTTGTCGCTTTCCTCTCCGGAACCATTGTTATTTGATTCTGAGTTTTCAGGGGCAGAATCAGTCTTACTTTTTTCTTCAGCAGTTGGTTTATCTTCCGGCTTGGGATCAGGTTTACTCGCTTCATCGGTAAAATTTAATCGCAACTCATGTAAAATATTTGAGACGAATCTGTTTTCCTCATCATTAAGATTACCTTTGGTTTTTTCGGAAATCATGCTAAGCATATCAATACTGATTCTCGCCTGCTCCAAATTACGCTCAACCTTCCCGGTTATCGGCGACATTATTTTTCCCATGTTCTGCATCGCTGCCATTTGCAGCGACAGAACTAATTGAAATAAATGTTGATCGATTTTTATTTCTGAGTCGGTCATATAATCCTCCGTTTAACTATTCTACATAAATATATATATAACGTTCAATATCGACACCTAATATTTATCCAAATCTTGTCATTTCAATCCGTTCGGACGATCTTTTTTCAAGAAATTTCCTGAGTTTGATAAGCTCTCTATCAGGTTCTTTACTATCTGACATATCTGCCAAAAGTTGCGATACGATCTCTCGCGAGTATGGCAGCAGATCGGTATCTATTGAAAGGTCGGCGATTTTTAACTCCGGCAGGCCATGCTGCCTGGTTCCAAAAAACTCACCCGGTCCGCGAAGTTCCAGATCGGCCTCGGCAATTTTGAAACCATCGGTTGACGACACAAACATCTCAAGCCGTCTTCTCGCCAGATGACTGACCGGATCAGTTGCAACCGCTATCGTCAAACCTTTTTTCTCACCCCGACCAACCCGTCCTCGCAATTGATGCAACTGCGATAATCCAAATCGTTCGGCATGTTCAATAACCATAATGGAAGCTGATGGGATATCAATCCCGACCTCAATAACAGTAGTTGCTACCAGGACCTGAATTTTGCCGGTTTTAAAATCTAAGATTGTTTTTTCTTTTTTATCTTTTTTAACACGGCCATGCACCAGACCGACTTTGTAATCTTTAAAGATATTATTTTTCAGATTTTTGTATTCATCCTCGGCCGCCTGCAGATCAAGCTTATCAGATTTTTCCACCAGCGGATAGATTATAAAAATCTGATCACCATCGGCCAGCCTGGTTTTTAGGAAATCATACATATCGGCCCGAGCCGAGGCCATCCGCCAAACAGTTTTGGTCGTCTGCCGACCCTTGGGCATGCTTTTGATTGATGAAATATCGAGATCGCCGTATAGTGTCAGCGCCAATGTTCTCGGTATTGGGGTTGCCGTCATCACCAATATATCGGGGCGTATTCCTTTGCTGATCAACTGCCCTCTTTGCTTCACTCCAAAGCGATGCTGCTCATCGATGATAACCAGCCCGAGTTGGCAAAATTTTGTCGGATCAGAAAGTAAAGCATGCGTCCCAAAAACAATATCAATTTTGCCCACTTCAATTTTATCTTCTTCGTCACGCCGTTCCGATTTTGACATCGCTCCTATTATCAACGATGATCCAATCCCAAGTTTCTGAAGCGGCTCTTTCCAATTTTGATAATGCTGTTCGGCCAAAAGTTCGGTAGGTGCCATAAAGGCAGTCTGCAATTTACTCTCTGATGCATACACCGCCGCAATCAAAGCAACAACTGTTTTACCACAACCGACATCACCCTGCATCAAACGATGCATCGGTCGCGTTTTGATCATATCATCAATGATCGTCCCGGAAACTTTATTCTGATCAACGGTCAACTCGAAAGGAAGTGATTCTATAAATTTTTTAACCAATTGCGCAGATTTTTTATATTTATGCTTCTTTTTCAATTCGGTTCGTTTTTGACGACTGCATAAAATCAAATACTGCAACTGAAGCAACTCGTCAAAAGCGAGTCGCTTGCGCGCCTTTTCGGCGTTTTCAATATTATCAGGATAATGAATCGACCGCAGAGCCTTTTGAAGCGGGAGGAAATCATAATCATCAAGGTATCGAGTCGGTAGATAATCGCCAATTTCGTTGGAATCAATTTCCAACGCCCGATTGATGATCTGACGCATCGTCCTGCCGGTTATGCCAGATTCTTTTAGCTCGGCAGTCGACGGATAAACCGGGACTATCCTGCCAGTATGAATAAGCTGATCGTCAGCATCCTCGATCCGTTCGATTTCAGGATGCGCCATTTGCAACTGCTGAAAATAAGTAACTGGGCCGGTGGCGGCGTAAATATCACCTTTGTTGAATATCTTCTCAAGATATTTATATCCGGCAAACCAGATCAAGGCCACATACCCGGACTCATCGCCGATAATAACTTCCAGCCGTTTGGCCCGACCGTATAGTATCCCCTTACCCAGCACGCGGCCGATTATTGTCGCATCCATATTCGCCTTGAGCGAACCGATTGGCGTTATCATCGTCCTGTCCAGATACCGTCGCGGCAAAAAATGCAGTAGATCATAAACAGTATGAATATATATCCCGGCTAGCGCGGATGCTCTTCTGGGACCTACCCCTTTAAGATACTGCACTTCTGAATTTAATTTAATCGTCTGCACCCTTTTAGAGTAGTTTTTTGGAACAAACTTGTCAATATCATTATTATATAGAAAAATATTATTGCCTAAGGGTAATAAAATTTGTTACG
>JAQBFG010000252.1:0-9945 GCA_032123495.1 Candidatus Zixiibacteriota bacterium
ATGAGATCACACACACCCTGAAGTATGCTATCAAGTGATGTTCTTGAATCAACAAGCTTGGAAAGGCCATACAAACAATTGAGTTCTTTTATACGCTCACCCAAGTCATGGTTGGCAACCCTAAGCTGTTGCTCTTTGGCCATCAACTGCTGATTGACTGCCATCAGTTGTTGTTCTATAGTTTTGCTATCCATAACTTTAATTTATCCTCCAAATTAGGTGGCGTCAACAAAAAGTAGGGTTAATTTCTTGCTTCCCATTTACAAATAGTATCCCAAACATAAGATATTAAATAGACCGGGGAAGAAATCCCCCGGCCTTTTATTAAATGAGGGAGCTACCTAAATACTATAATTTAAAATTCTGCCATTTCCTTTTCATCAAGCGGAATAACATCTTCGGCTGTTTTGGTTGCGGTTACGGCCGGTTTTTGAGAAGCATGTTTTTCCTGCTTTTTCTTCCAGGCAGTAAGTTTATGAAGAGTGTTGGAGACAGTATGATGTTCTTTCTTTTCTTTCAAATTGTCGTTGTTACTCTTATTATTTATAATAGTATTCTCATTGGAACCATGAATAATCATAGTCAATTCACCCACTATTCTCTGCATTTCCTGAGCCTGTGAGGCTAACTCTTCTGATGCTGAAGATGATTCTTCTGCATTAGAGGCGTTCTGCTGGGTGACCTGATCCATCTGGCCAACGGCTGTGTTCACTTGATCCACGCCCTGCGCCTGCTCATCGCTTGCGGCCGAAACTTCGCCCATCAAATCGGTTGTCTTCTGAATACCAGTTGTGATATTCTTGAGAATCTCAACCAACTCTTCGGTTGATTTAACACCAGCTTCGGCATTTTTCTGTGAGCCTTCAATCAATGAAGAAGTATTTTTTGCTGCCTCAGCAGAGCGCTGAGCCAGATTTCTGACTTCTTCGGCAACAACGGCGAAGCCTTTACCAGCCTCACCGGCACGAGCTGCTTCAACAGCCGCGTTAAGAGCCAACAAGTTGGTCTGGAAAGCGATCTCATCAATGACCTTGATGATCTTGGCAGTTTCATCGGATGATTTCTTGATCTCAACCATTGCTTCCGACATGCCTTTCATTGCCTTCATACCTTTATCAGCTTCACTACTGGCGGTTGATGCCAATGAATTAGCTTGTTTGCTATTGTCAGCATTCTGACGGGTCATGCTGGCCATTTCTTCGAGTGAGGAAGATGTTTCCTCAAGCGATGAGGCCTGTTCAGATGAACCTTCTGCCAGCGATTGGCTGGCCGAAGCGACCTGCTCAGAAGCCGAACCGACCTGCTGGGCGCCATTATTCAAGTTATTAATAATATTGTTAATTGGACCTGTGACCGATTTGGCAGTCCAAATTGCAACAATAACGATAAGAGTAATACCAATAAGGGCAATCACTGTCATCATCCACTGCATTGCAATAACGGCCGCCATTGCTTCAGGTTCATCTATCTCAGCAATCAAGGCCCAGGTTTTTCCACAGACATCAACTGGAGTGTAAGCTGAAAGAACTGGATTTCCGTTATAATCTAAAATGATCTCAGCATCAACTTTGCCGGCCAAAGCATTTGTCGAGGCATCGGTGTCAACACCGTTGTTCTTGACATTGCCGTCAAATGAGGCGGCCACAGAGTGACCCTTCGGATCGAGATATGAATCAGAACGCATCAGCTTATCTGGTCCAACAAGATATGTTTCACCAGTCTCACCCATACCTTCACGCTGTTGCATGATACCATTTATCGCACCCAGTGATAACTGAAGGGCAACAATAATATCGGTCCGACCGTTATATACAACCGGCTCGGCAATAAATGCACATGGGTCACCATTACTTGGTGCATATGGTGCAAAATCAGCCATACCAAAACGCTTGGTTGACAGTACTTCACGAGCCAATTCACCAAGGTTTGAACCGGAGTATTTACCACTGACAAAGTTGGTCTGATAATCAGCTTCCTGAGCCACTGTGTAGAAACAGTATCCATCAGGATTCATCAGGAATAGATCATAATAACCATACATATCAATATACTTAGCAAAGAAATATTCACCGTTTTCATCTTTAGGACAGAAAGCCTCGGCGACATCGATCTCTGACATCATCGCCCAGTGGATTCCATCACCAAGGTCGACCGGGTTCCAGCTAGATAAACATGGGTTACCATTATAATCGTTGATAACTTTGGCACCACTATGTCCGGCCATTGAACTACGAATAGCATCAGTTTCAACCACTGCATTGTTTGCAAAGGCGGCCACAACTGAATGACCAACCGGATCGAGATATGAATCGGAACGCATGATACCATCTGAACCAACAAGATATGATTCACCGGTTTCACCCATACCAGAACGTTCCAGCATGATAGTATTAATAGCATCGATAGCGATCTGCATTGCTACAACACCAACAATCTTTCCATTACTTCTGATCGGAGCCGATACAAACTGAGCCGGTGCACCATTGGATGGAGCATATGGCTTAGTATCAGAAAGTGCGACACGTCCCTCAGTTGAGGCTATCCGCCATACATCACGAAGTGATGAACTGATTTCACTGGCACGAGTTCCAAAATCACCTTCTTTGGTAACAGTGTAACAAACGTCACCATTGATGGCATCCATCAGGAATACATCATAATAACCGTATTCTTCCATATAGTTTTTAAATACTGGATGATATACATCATGAACTGTTTTAAACTGACCTGGAGCTTCATATCGTTCATTAAGAAGTCCCTGATATTTTCCACTTTGGGCTCCACCACCGGCATTAAAGGCCTTCATAAGGTCTTTGAATGCCAAAACGGTATTTGGATTATTAGCCAAAACAGAAGCATCACCTTTGCGTTCTCCAAAGAAGCGTTCGATCTGAGCTTTCTTTGAAGCCTGAACAGCATTAAGTTTGTCAAATGCTTCACGACGCAGGGTTCCGACCATCTCGGTCAAAACACCCATATCGCCCTGACGCTCACCGAAGAAACCTTCGATCTGAGCTTTTTTGATCTCACGAACCATTGTCAGCTGATTAAAAGCCTGTGTGCTCAGAGCCGTATTTGATTTGTTGAGCGAAAGAAAAGCTACTACTGCAAACGGTATAATACCAACCGCTAAAAAGAGCAGTAACAGTTTCTTGCCCAGTGCCATGTTTGTGTTTGCCATTTTTAAATCTCCCTTTTAATTAATCCCTTTTTCTATTTTTCTCTTAGAATGAATAGGTCATTTCATAAGCAGCTGTGAATCCAGATTTCTTAGGTGCACCTTCACTATTAGTGAAGACTTCCTGATCGGAGAAATCATAACGGAATTCAACTAATGCACCCATACCATCACCAATACCAAAAGTCGGGGCAAAAGTGAAGGCTTTGCGTTTTTCAGCAACGCTGGAACCCAAGCGGCTTCCATTTTTATCATCGAAATAGTCAAAACGAGCCGTCAGACCAAGCCAGTCATTGAAATCCCAATGGTTCATTAGAAGCATACCCGTCCATTTGTTGCTGGCTGTGCCAACGGCAGTGCTTCCAATGTTAAGCTCGCCACCGATTGTCCACCAGGACCATGGGTTAAAGCTCATATCAAAATCAATTACTGTCTGATGATCGCCTTCAGCCTGTGAATCAGCGCCATAGGTGAATGAGAAACCAACACAACCCCAGTTGTCATTGGCATAACCAAAACGACTACCGATAGTTTTGCCGGTGTTGAGATCAACATTCTGATCCCAGCCATTAACAACATAAAGTGACCAGTCAAGACCGTGACCAAAGTCAGTACTAATCATAGCACCGGTAACATTAGTCGGCAAACCAAAGTTGAAAACTAAGGCATGCGAATACTGATACATGTCGGGAGCATCAAGCAGCTCAAAACCGATCGGAGCATTAAATTTACCAAAGGTGAAGCTGACTGGACCTAGAGCTTTGGGGCTAAAGGTCACATAACCCTGCTCAGCATCAAGAGCAAATCCGCCGGCACCATCGCTGGCCCATTCGACATCAACTCTAAGTGATCCGACTTCGCCGACACTCTTTTCGAAATCGACTTCAGCCTGATCAAACCCAAAGGTATTGGCGGCTGATGGACCATCATAGTAATAACTACCATCAACAAAACCTGTGATACTGATTTCATCGACGCCCCAGTTGGCATCATGTGATGTGACTTCATCACTTGGTACCTGGCCAAGCTGAGTGCTTAAATCAGCATACATCGAACTCTGTTCTTGAGTTGCGAAACGTAATTCCTTTTCAAGTTCAGTTAATCGAACCGCCATCTCAAGAAGCGATTCATCATAGATTGTTAAATCAACAGGCTCAGCCTGTGTCACTTCTGGCTGATTTTGTTGATTTGCAATTTCGGCCTTGCACCAATTTAATTGTTTTTCGACTTTCTCAAGCCGCTCAAGGAGATCCATCACTCCTTGACCAAAGCTGTTAGAAACAGCCATGGTGAGAATTAGAACGGTTAAGATTGTGACAAATCTTTTCATTGGTTTCCCCCTTATTTGACTTTATGACCCCCACTTGTTATGGAAATAGTTTTGAATATTTCCACAGCACCATTTACAAACATTTTATGTTTCTGCTATGTTTATCGAGAGAAGCTGCGAAGTACTAATAACTGAAAATTGCCTATATATTGACTATTGCATATAGTTAATGCCTACAGTAGAGCTATCTGTCTAAATGACAACAGGTTAATGGAATTGTTCAGGTGAATTTTGAACGAAGAGGATCAATTGGATTGCAGGAGAGTGAGCAAATTTGTTTTATTATCGTTAATTTCCAGTTTTTTTCTGATACTGCGCCGCTGATTATGGACAGTATAAACGGAAGTATTCAGCGCCGATGCGATATCTTTTGAGGACATTCCGTTTTTTATCATATTACAGACTTCCAGTTCCCGTGGGGAAAATTTGGAATAGTTAATTTCAAAACGATTTGTAAACGGCTTGGTAACATCGTCAAGAGAGTTCTCCAGAAGTTTAACATATTGTTTGTCCGATAGATCAATTTTTGGTTCCAGATTTCTTAAGATCGGCTTAATAATTCTTTCGACATTGTTTTGAATCTGAATCTGCAGTTGCCTTTTTTTAGATTCGATCTGACCTAAAACCTCTTTCAAGGCGATATTTTTGGTTCTCAGCGCCACCTGTTCAGTAATTAATTTTTCATAGGCGCTTCGCAAATCAATTTCGGCCTTTTTTATAGTTTTATTCTTTTTTCTAAGTTCAACCTGTTCCATAACCAATTGTTCGTAAGCGATTTTTAATTCTTCCTCCGTCTTTTTGCGGCTGGTCACATTGGAGAATATACAGGCAAACTGGTTTTTAGCGGAGCTGTAGGCCGTTACGTCAAAAAACTTATCCAGAGAGATACTATAATTTTCAAAATGAACAGGTTCACCGGTTAAGGCCACCCTACTATATTTTTCGAGCCAAAAATCTTCCAAGCCGGGAAGAGACTCATACGCCTTTTTGCCAATAAGATCGACCGCTCTTAATCCGGTCAATTTTTCAAAGGCAGGATTTATTTGAAGAAATTTATAATCAATCGGATTACCAGATTCATCACAGACAAGTTCATGAACGGCAAATCCATTAGTCATACTATGAAAAAGCTGTTGATATTCATTCTCACTTTTTCTGAATGCCTCTTCCGCATGTTTTTGTTTGGTTATATCTTTCAGAATACAATGAGTCTGTCGAAATGATCCATCGTCGTTTTGTGCAATCTTGCCGTTGGCTGAAATGATTATGACCGATTTGTCTTTTTTGATCATTTCAAATTCGGTACCAAGGATATATCCCAGCCGTTTAAATTGATCAAGGCAGTTTTCAAAATGCGATTTGAATTCCGGGTGTATAAATTCGGAGAAATTCCTGCCTATCACTTCTTTTTTGTCATAACCAAGAAGCTTACACCAGGTTTCATTAACCTCGATAAAATTACCTTTTTCATCAAGGGTTTGATACCCCAACGGTGCATCTTCAAAAAAAAGTTTATATTTTTCTGCGTCTTGCCTGAGCGATTCGATTGTTTCTTCTGCTAACGTGATTTCAGTCATTTTCGTCTTTTCTATTTATTATTGTTGATAATCATAGCCTTAATTCTTATCGGCAGACCTGTTCAAAAACTATACAGCTTTTTAATACTTCTTTTGTCTTATTAGTTCATTTAATAGCAAATAGCATGAATTAAACCTGATGCTATTAAAATTGAGGGCTATTTTTAAACCTCAGGCGGCATACTTTTCAATCGCCAGAATGAACATTTTTAAACAGCTATTATATTTTTAAAGAAATGACTGGAGAGAATCAAAAATCTTTTGGAAACTTTAAAAATTAAAAATTACGCCCTACCTTTATAGCGAAATATCGACATTTAACTGTGCTCATTTTGTGCTCATTTTAATGCTTTTTTATGATAAGTTATGATAGGTTATTGATTCAAGTCATTTGACTTGATTGGCTGTGAACCGTTGACACAACAGGCTTTGTTGTGTGGTGCAATGATTTACATTAATTGTAAAAAAATACCCCCGACAGGACTCGAACCTGTTACCCTCTGCTTAGAAGGCAGATGCTCTATCCAGATGAGCCACGGGGGCATATTCTTTAGATCAGATTTGGTTCAATGCTCAAAACTGACCCGGTTGAGAATATAGATAGTTTTCGAAATTAAATCAAATGCTATTTTTCATGATAATCTGTCTTGGATATTGAATGCCGATCATGAATAAAAAATCTTGTTAATATCCGCTTTCCCAGTATATTTAGATAAATATTCTTACTCTTATACTTTCTTGGATCTTGGAGGACATATGTTTTATAGGATCATTTTATTTATTTTGCCACTATTTCTTGTTCCTGCCATTTTTTCAATTTCATTGGCAGCCGATCAGAACAACATTCAAGCCCGAGTATTTATTCATTCCCAACCGCAACGGATTCAACTTCTTGAACTACATCCTGATATAGTATGGACTGAAACTGATTACGTCGAAATTGTCACCAATCCTGCTGAACTTGAGGAACTGGAGTTTTTGGGTTTTAGATCTGAAGTAGTTATCAATGACATGGAGAAATTTTTTAAATCAAGATTTGATGATAGTCGGACTATGGGCGGATATAAAACCCTGTCTGAAATAAACACCGCCCTGGATGTTATCGTTACTGATCATCCTGATATTGTCTCAACCAAAGTTGATCTTGGCCAAACAATTGAAGGACGAACCATGTGGGCAGTCAAAATTTCTGATAATCCAAATATAGATGAGGATGAAACAGAAGTCTTATTTACTTCAGCGATTCATGCCCGTGAAGTCATTACTCCCTTAATACTGCTAAATGTAATGGATTCATTAACCGAAAAATACCCGTCCGATCCATATATTCAACACTTGGTTAACAATCGTGAAATGTGGTTTATTCTGGTCGTTAACCCGGATGGATATTACTATAATGAAGTTACCAATCCTGGCGGTAGCGGGATGTGGCGGAAAAACCGCCGCAATAATGGCGACGGATCATGGGGGGTCGATTTAAATCGTAATTACGGATATAATTGGGGTTATGATAATATCGGTTCCTCTCCAGATGGCTTCGAAGAAACTTACCGGGGCTCAGGTCCCTTTTCCGAACCGGAAATACAAAACATGCGGGATTTTAGCTTGGCCCATGATTTTAAAATTGTCGTTTATTATCATTCCTATTCCAATTTGATTGTCTGGCCATGGGGTTATAACCGTCTGCCAACATCGGATGAAAATTTATATATTGGCCTTGGGGATTCAATGTCCGTTTTGAGCCACTATACACCCAATCATATTCAGACGCTTTACCCCACAAATGGTGGTGCCTATGACTGGCATTATGGTGAGCAAACCCTTAAACCCAAATCTTTCGGATTTGTTATTGAGGTCGGATACTACGAGGATAATTTCTGGCCACCGACATATCGAATTCAAGAATTGGTCGATGAAAATTATTTATCTACATTATTCATTGCTGACGCCAGCGAACATATTGAGCTGGTTCTGGCGCCCAACCCCCCGGAAATATTTGTCGAAGATACAGTTGATAACAGTGCATATCAGGTTAGCTGGACACATGAAGATGATTTAAATCCAGCCATAAATTTTGAGTTGACTGAATATGTCAATGCCAGAATCACCGACCCTTGTGACACCCTTGATAATTTTACCGTTGATGGTTTTTCCATTGTCTATAATGTCCGCTACCATTCAGAATTTCGTAGTCTCTATTCTGGAGCGCTTGATAATTATGAAAGTCATGTGGAAACCACATATCCTATTACAGTTGGCGAAGCTGACGTTTTTAGTTTTTGGACCTATTATCGAATCGAGGACGATTATGATTATGCCTATGTCGAAGTATCTACCGATGCCCAGACATGGATCCCGATTGAGGGCAACATAACAACCAGTAGTAACCCCAATGGCCTTAATCAAGGGTATGGTATTACAGGAAATTCAAACGGCTGGATACAGGGATATTTTGATCTTTCGGCTTATACGTCTCAAATTATATATATAAGATTCTCATATTACACAAATGAAAGTAATATCGAGGCCGGGATATTTTTGGATGATATTGAAATGATAACTACTTTCGGTGACGCGACAGTAATATCATCATCAATTGAAGATAATTTTTATGATTTCATAGATAAGCCAAAAAATACGGATTTCTATTATCAGGTACGAGCACAGGACGCCGACGGTCAATTGGGCGATTATTCCGACATAATGAAAACTCACACCATGGCTCCATATATCTGCGGCGATATTGATGCTTCACCCGGGATCAATATACTTGATATTGTTTTTCTGATTAATTATAAATATAAAAGCGGGCCGGAACCAATACCATTGGTAGCTGCAGACGTCAACGGCGATATGTTGGTAAATATTCTTGATATTGTCTATCTCATCAATTACAAATATAAAAGCGGACCAGAACCAAATTGTCCCTAAAGACATTCTGTCGATCAAAATCAGTCCTTAACTATTATATAAGAAGGCCGCCAAAAGTTGACGGCCTTCTTATAAGCTTTTATTTACAAAATAATTTATTCGATACTGTCGGCATATTCCTTGGTATAGCTTGCAATTGATCTATTTCCTGCTGCATCCGGGAAAGATGATATCTCAACCGGAATAAAATATTCATTTGAATTCTTGAAATGGTCCAGACAATAATTACTCAAAGCTGCTTGAATTCGTTTCGCCGCCGCCTCAGCTCCCTGCCGGGATGTTTCCGGACATAAAACGCCGATCTTCATTCGATTTCCATTTGAAACCGAATCTACTTCCCTGACCGAACTGCCGATTACAGAATTGAGGGAACGAATAAAACTCTTGCGATGGTCTTCACCGGCGGAGGAAAAGTCGCCGACCGTGTCCAAAATAGTACCAAGGTCGAAAACCAAAAATGAGACAAATATCCGATACCGTTCCGCTCTTTTTAATTCATATTCGATTCTTTTGGCGAAACTATCTTCCAAATGAGTATTTCTAACATCTCCCATTTTTTCCACCAATGATGTCATTTCCGAAAATAAAATATTTCACAAGTAAAATAGAAGCAATAATCATACCACACTTATCTATATTAATATAAAAAATGGAGTGTAGATTACTCCAAATTTAGGGAGCGACAATGCTTGTATTCACCTAACAAATAAGAAGTTATATTTTGATAAGTGGAGTCTTTTAACCTCAAATGAATAACGCCATTCTTAAGTGCGCAATTACCTGCCTATAATATGCACGCTTATATCAATGGTGTTAACTATAAGTCACACTTTTGCAGCATATAAATATCTATCTGGTAGTATTGAGATCGTATTCTTTGATTTTGTATAATAATGAGCGATAGCTGATTTCAAGTTGTTCGGAGGCGC
>JAQBFG010000253.1:0-17832 GCA_032123495.1 Candidatus Zixiibacteriota bacterium
GTGAATGCCATGATATTTTTATTGCCCGTGAATATATATCGCAGGGTGGTGTTGATTTTGCCCGCGAAATCTTAGATAAGGCAGTTGGTTCAAAGCGCGCTAGCGAAATTTTGAATCGACTGGAATCATCTTTTCAAACATCAGGGTTTAACTTATTGAAAAGTATCGATACCAAACAGCTGGTTGGTGTCATTCAGAATGAGCATCCGCAAACCATTGCCGTTATTTTGACTCAGCTGACCCCAATGCAGGCAGCTTCAATTCTGTCCGATTTGCCATCAGAATTACAATCTGAAGTATCATTACGAATTGCCACTATGGAAAAAATATCGCCGGAAATATTAAAAGAAATAGAGATGACATTATCGACACATTTCGAAGATAGTGCTGCCGGAGCCATTACTCTTTCCGGCGGAAGTAAAACGATGGCCGAAATTCTCAATACTATTGATACCGCCGCGGAAAAAAATATTCTTCAAGCGCTTGAAGCTGAGAATGCCGAATTGGCCGCTGAAATTAAAAATATGATGTTTGTCTTTGATGATCTGGTTCTTCTTGATGATCGTTCAATTCAGAGACTGCTCAAAGAGGTTGAGTCTCGTGATCTGGCGGTTGCCCTTAAGGCAGCTTCGGAAGAAGTCCGTGCCAAAATCTATTCCAATGTCTCCGAGCGCGTCGCGGTTATGATTAAAGAGGAAATGGAATTTATGGGTCCCATGCGCCTTTCCGATGTTGAAACTGCCCAGCAGCAGATTGTGGAAGCTGTTCGCAGACTTGAGGAAGAGGGACAGATTGTTGTTGCCGGTCGTGGCGGCGGAAAGGATGACGTCATTGTCTAACAGACTGATTAATCCGCAAATCGTCAGAGATAAAGTGGTCATCGGGGATTTCAGAGCCGATATTATCATCGATCGCCAAGCCGAAGATATGGTCAGAAAAGAATACTCTGAGATCGAGATTATTACATCGGTAGAGGGAAATAAGCTGATCCCTATTGCCAGCCTGGTAAAACTTGATAAACGTCTTAAAGCAGAGAATGAACAGAAACAAATTGAATCTTCCAATAAGGCTAAAGAAGCTCAGGAAAACGGTTATAAAAACGGGTATCAGGAGGGACTTAACAAAGGGCATGAAGAGGCACAAAAAGTGATTCAAAATTTTGCCTCTTTGATAAGTTCGGCCACCAGTCAACGTGGAGTCCTTTATAATGATGCCAGAAAAAATATCCTTGAATTGGTCACTAGTATCGCCAGGAAAATAACATTTGGCGCCGCCAGAACCGATCCTGATGTCACCGCCGGAATTATTTCGGGCGTAATAGATAAATTAGTCGATAAGACGAAGATTAAAGTAAAAGTACATCCCGAACATTACCCATCGTTAGAACAGCAGATTGAACGCTTTAAAGGCGATTCAACCGCGATCAAGGAAATTTCTATCGAACCGGACGCTCGTGTTCGCATGGGCGGTTGTTATATTGAAACACCTTCCGGCGATATTGATGCCCGGATTGAGAGCCAGATGGATATTATCGCAAGCACTTTTGAAAATAATTACGGTGAATAGTGAATACAATTCCTTATGATCTCTATGCTCGCCGGATAGATGAGATAAGTACTATCAAACATTCCGGTCGAGTCGTCAAAATAGTTGGTCTAATAGTAGAATCGGAGGGGCCGGCTGTTTCAATAAATGATCTCTGTCAAATTGAAAATATTGAAACTGGTAAAAAGATAAAAGCCGAGGTCATCGGGTTTAGAGACAACCGCATATTATTGATGCCACTTGGTTCGGTAAGCGGGATAACTCCAGGTGCAGTTGTTATCTCAACTGGCGAACAATTACGGGTAGGCGTCGGTGAAGAATTAATCGGCAGGGTTATTGATGGACTGGGTCATCCGATAGATGGCAAAGGCCCAATTAATTGCTCCACCACTCGAACCATTGATTCTGAGCCAATTCCTGCTATGACAAGGAAAAGAATAACTGAACCGTTAAGAACCGGAATATCGGCAGTAGATATAATGGCTTCAATCGGTCAGGGGCAGAGGCTCGGTGTTTTTTCCGGATCAGGAGTTGGTAAATCGGTAATGATCGGTATGATGGCGAGAGGTTCTTCGGCTGATATAAATATTATTGCCTTAGTAGGTGAGCGTGGGAGAGAGATTAGAGAATTTATTGAGAAAGATTTAGGTCCTGAAGGTTTAAAAAGATCGATCGTTGTCGCGGTTACTTCCGATCAACCTGGTTTGATAAGAGTAAAGGGGGCAATGACCGCCACAGCCATTGCTGAGCATTTTCGCGATCAGGGGAAAAATGTTATGCTCCTGATGGATTCGATCACCCGAATAGCAATTGCCCAAAGGGAAATTGGTCTGGCCGCAGGAGAGCCGCCGGCAACCAAAGGATACACTCCTTCGGCATTTGCGATGCTCCCCAAAATTCTGGAACGAGCCGGAACCAATGATAAAGGCTCCATCACCGGACTCTATTCTGTACTTGTCGAAGGTGACGATTTTAACGAACCGATCTCTGATGCTGTAAGGTCGATTCTGGATGGCCATGTTACCTTATCAAGAAAGCTTGCCTCACATAATCAATATCCGGCCGTCGATGTTTTGGATTCGATTAGCCGGTTAATGCTTGATATTTCCACTCCTGAACATATTGAATTGGCGGGAAGAGTGCGCGAGATTATTGCGACTTATCGTGAGTCAGAGGATCTTATCAATATCGGCGCTTATGTTAAGGGTTCTTCACAAAAGATAGATTATGCCATATCCAAGATTGATCAAATAAACAAGTTTTTCCGGCAGGGTATTAGAGAAGAGCGTGATTTCGATGAATCATTATCGTCCTTAGCTGAGATCATTTCCGATTCGGCGCCGGTGGGAGAATCAAATGAAGAAGTTCAAATACCGGCTGGAGCAGCTGCTTAAGCTTAAGGCTTATCGCGAAAAGGAAGAGCAGAAGGTTCACGCTGCGGCCCTCAAAAAAGTTTATGTCCAGGAAAATTCGCTGGTAAATATCAATTCCGATCGCACTGATAATCAAAAAAGTTTGAGAAATTTTCAATTGGGAAACCTTGATTTATCACTGCTATCCGGTTATTCCCGATACTTTGTGAAATTAAAGAAAGATGAATTTATTGGGCGCGAGATGTTGAAAGTCTTTAAAAAAGATACCGAAGAGAAACGACTCAAACTTCTCGAAGCAACCAAACAGCGTAAGATATATGATAAACTCAAAGAGAAACATCACGAAAAATATACTCATGAGCTTGAGCAGGTTACTCAAAAGGAACAGGATGAAATAGCTGTACAAATTACAAGACAAAAAAAAGACTCCTGCTCATAAACAGGAGTCTCAAGGTAGTAGCTGATAGATACTGTGTCCGCAGTTAACTTACAACTACTTTAATAAAATCATCTTTTTACTTTGAGTAAACTCTTCAGCGTCTAATCGATAAAAATAAATACCTGATGCGATCTTACTTCCATTAGCATCAAAACCGTCGAAAATTACCGAATGTTTTCCGGCCGGTAGTTTCTCATCGGTCAAGGTTTTAACCGTCTGTCCCAACACATTAAAAACGGTCAATTTAATATGAGTTGCCCTGGGAAGTTCAAATTGAATTTTGGTACTCGGATTAAACGGATTGGGGCTGTTCTGCGCCAGTAAATATTCTTTGGGAATAATAATCTCAGTTTCATCATCAACATCAGTCGCCGATTTTATATCAACATAACCGATCTTAAAGTATGGTGCGTATGTCTCTCCGCCGGCCGCAGTTGTCTGGTGAAATTCGAGCGATTGACCTGACGGCACCAGGTAGCTTGTCGAATCTATCAGAACCAGTTCATCTTGTGCCGCTTGAGCCACATCAAAAATAATAATAGCCAACAAACCACTGCCCGGGGTTAATGGTGTATCTTCGCCAAAGGTTATTCCAACATGTATATTTCTTTTACTTTGATTGGCTTCCTCCACTTTTTGAGCAGCTTCACTGCGGGAGCCGGTAAAAATAACGTCATTATAGAGCAGGTTACTTGAGGAATATGAAAATGTCAGATCGATTTTTGAAAGATCCTCTTCATTTTTTCCATAGATACCAACGGCCACCTGATCGCCAGCCATCGCACCAACAGAATCAACCCAGACTGAATCAAAAGTAGGCGGTGCTTCGAGCACGGTTATACTTCCACCAAAAAATTGCGGAATAAAGGTCTGAGCATATTTATTGGTTATAATTGTTCGTAAATAATTAGAGTCTTTTTGCCAGCTTGAAGAATCAATTGGGATTGTTGTCCCGGCGGCAAGCGGCAGGATATCAAAGAAGATATTACACATCAGGCCATTACCGGCTGGAATAAAGCCATCCCAATCCAATGCAGCAAAAACAACCAGATTGGCAGAGTCATTCACTTCATAGGCTAAACCGACATTATCTTCCAAACGCCCGCCTGCTATTGAAACCGAATCGAAATCAAGTTTAAGCGTATCATAACTAAGCACGACCTGGGCGCCGCTCAATAGGCTGTCATTAAATAGATTAATCGGCAAAATTGCGGTTCCGATCGACGGTACGGTGATATTTCCAACCCATAAAGTGTCTGGCTCTCCAAGATCTTTCGGATCGGCTGCATAAGCCGGAGTTGTCAACGCCAGTAATAAACATCCAAATATCAAAATTGCTAATTTCTTCATATTATTCCTTCTGCCAAAATACACAAATGGTTATCAGCAAATTGGGTGCAAAAAACGCAGTTTTTTAAAACAATTCAAGCGGCGTCATATCCTGTAGTAACTCAACAGGTTGTAGAAATTATTTCAGCATTAAATATAAACAATTTTCCTAAATTAGGCAAGTGAAAACTTAAAATCCGCCATAAATATGAAGCAAATTGCAAAGTGATGGGAGAATTGGTTGAAGAATCAACTTATCTGGAAATGGTTACTTTGGTAATCGGAATATTTTTCCGTTTTAATTATTACTATCACCAAAAAACAAGACGAAATGGCATTGTTTTTACAACGTAACTAATAGACTAACAATTAGATACGTTATTTCTTTTCCCCCCATTACAACTTCGGTACCGCTGTTGCTTAAAGCTAAGCTGGAGGATTGGATTAAATATGATTAAAGGATTATATCGTTCAGGCTCGGCCATGGTGCCGAGAATAAAGCAGCAGGAGACAATTGCCAATAATCTGGCTAATGTTTCGACGCCCGGATATAAGAAGGACATGCTGTTCACGCGTGAACTTACCAGGCAACAATCAAAAAACGCCACTCGCCAAACAGATTGGCAAACACCGATGATTGATCAGATTTATACGCAACATTCTCAGGGAACTCTCGATAAAACGGGGAACCCTCTTGACCTTGCTCTTGAAGGAGAAGGCTTTTTGATGGTTGAGTCACAGGACGGTCAAACTCTGCTAACTCGTGCCGGAAACTTTTCTGTTGATCCGCAGGGCTTTTTGTCGACTGCCGATGGGGATCGTCTGATGGGAGAAGGTGGCACTATCAATGTCGGCAATGGTGATGTAAGTATCTCTGAAGCGGGGCAGGTTGAAGTAAACAATGATATTATCGGAACAATCCGTGTTGTCGAGGTAGAAAACAAGAACCAGCTAAGCAAAATCGGACGTTCCGCATTTATGATCCCTGACGGAATTGAACCGGTTGCCGCGGTCAATTTCGCTATTAGACAAGGGTATCTGGAAACTTCCAATGTTGACATCGTCAAAGAGATGGTCGAAATGATTGTTTCTTACCGCAACTATGAAGCTGATGCTAAATCGATTCAGACTCAGGATCAATCGCTGGAAAAATTAATGAGTAATGTCGCAAGAATAAGATAGAAAAATGACAGGAGAGAGATTCCATGATTAAGGCAATGAGAACCGCAGCTTCCGGTATGTCGGGGCAACAGATGAATATTGATAACATTGCCAATAACCTGGCTAATGTTAATACCACTGGGTTTAAAAAATCGAAACTTGAGTTTCAGGATGTGTTATACCAGAACTATCGTCAGGCCGGTACCGCATCGGCAGTAGGGGCTGTAATCCCGACCAATCTGGCGGTTGGATATGGAACCAAACCGGTTGCCACCACTCGTGAGTTTTCAGTTGGCGATTTTATGCAAACTGGAAATCCAATGGATATGGCGATTTCAGGCAATGGATTTTTTCAGATCCAGATGCCTGATGGTAACGCCGCTTATACTCGCGATGGAACCTTTAAAATCTCTGCCGAGGGGCAGGTTGTTAACTCTGATGGTTTCATGATGCTTCCTGAAGTAACCATTCCTGAAGATGCAAACTCGATTTCGGTCAGCATTGATGGTCAGATTTCGGTTATGGTAACCGGTACTACTGAACCTCAGGTAATCGGAACTATTGAATTGGCAAGATTTGTTAATCCGGCCGGTTTATCGGCGGTGGGACACAATCTATATAATCAGACCGAAGCCTCGGGTGATCCGATTTTGGGAACCCCGACTCAGGATGGATTAGGAAAAATTGAACAAGGTTATCTGGAGATGTCTAATGTGGCGATAGTTGATGAGATGGTTAACATGATTGTCGCTCAGCGTGCTTATGAAATCAACTCCAAGGTGATCCAGACCAGTGATGATATGTCACAGATTGCAAATAATCTAAAACGATAGGATAAGTAAATGAAAAACGGCAAATGGATTTGTCTGATTATCATCGGATTGATATTGATGACCGCTGCCAACAGTTTTTCCGAAACAAACTTTGAGCGACTATTATCCGAAAGCATTATCAATTTTTATGATCTCAATGAGTATGATATTGAGATTGAACTAAGAAGTGATCATTTCGATGCCGACTCTTTTGACTTTGATAGTCTCACTATAAAACCGATGAGTCAGTCAAAACCTCGCGGGCTTTTGTCCTTTAAGATTGCCCTGTTTAATGAAGGACAGGAAATAAAAGAGGGGCAGACAAGAGTTAAGATAGCCTACTTCGAAGAGGTTCTGATCGCGGCCGATCGAATCGGACGTCATCAAATTATAAATTCAGAAAATTGTATATCGAAACGAATGGAGACAACATCCCTGACTTCAAGTCCGCTGACATCGGAAACCAGTCTGGCGGAACTCTGGGCAAAAAGGAGTATCAAAAAAGGTCAGATTTTATCCTCAGGTTCAATAGAAAAAATACCTACCATTTTGACCGGTCAGGGTGTCTCCATTCTCTATAAATCGTCTGTCCTGGAAATCTCAGCAAAAGGTAAAGCTATGGAATCAGGTAATGTCGGCGATAAAATCAGAATCAAAAACGACCAATCGAAAAGAATTTTAACCGGAACAATTCTCGACAGCGAAACCGTTGAGATTGCCGGCAGGTAAAGGATAAAAGAAAATGAATTTCAAAAAAGTATTATTAATAACGACCATTCTTTTACTTTTGCCATTTACGCTGAAAATATGGTCGGGTGATTTTGGACAGGCTACCTCGCTATTTACAGATATAAAGGCGAATCGGGTCGGCGACATACTAACAGTATTGATTTATGAAGTTTCTAACGCCTCAAGTCAGGCTGAAACAAAAACACAGAAGTCAGGAGAGTTTTCAACTTCAGGCGGACCGGGCAGCGGGGCTTTGAGGTTTATTCCAATATTTGGTGCTAATGGAGAAAATGAAAGCTCACATAAAGGCAAAGGGGAGAACCTTCGTTCTCAATCATTACGCGGCAAAATGACGGTTACTGTTGTCAGTGTTAAAGACAACGGCGATCTGATTGTTCGCGGAAGCCGTACTATCGGCATTTCAAAAGACAAGGAAACAATGACCCTAACCGGAGTTGTTCGACAAAAAGATATAAAATCGGACAATACCATTGAATCGTATTTATTAGCAGACGCCGAGATTTCATATACCGGAAAAGGCGCGGCCAATACCGCCAGCCGACCCGGAATATTGATGCGATTTCTTGACTGGCTATTTTAGGAGACAAATATGTTTGGATTTGTATGTACCCGAGTTTCAATCCCGTCTTTTATGGTGGCCCTATTAACCGTGCTGATTTTTCTGTCTGGAATATCGGCTGAAAGTGCAGTCAGGATAAAAGATATCACAACAATTCATAATGAGGATGAAATTGACCTAATCGGTTATGGATTGGTTATTGGTCTTGATGGCAGTGGTGATGGCAAAGGCGCTCTGTTTACGATGCAATCATTAGCAAATATGATGGAACGAATGGGGCTGACGGTCGAAACTGACAAGCTAAAAGTGAAAAATGTCGCGGCGGTGATGGTAACCGGGCGGCTTTCCTCAAATAATACTACCGGCAGCAGAGTTGATGTAACCGTCTCATCGATTGGTGATGCCTCCTCATTACAGGGTGGAACTTTGCTGATTACGCCATTATCATCGGCCGATGGTAATGTTTTTGCCATGGCTCAGGGACCGATATCTATCGGCGGATTTAATGTGCAGGTTGATGAGGGCAATAAAATAATTAATAATTACACGCTGGTCGGCCGAGTGCCGGGCGGCGGCAAGGTTACCCGGACGCTTGAGAAATCAAATGATGATGGCGATGTTCTACTGTTTCTCCATTCACCTGATTACACAACCGCGACCCGGATTGCCGATCAGATCAATAACAAATATGGTTTAACCGCTTATGTCGATGATGTTGCCACAATCAGGATTCAAGTTCCTGATTCGCTGTTGTATCATAATGAGCGGATGCATTTTATCGCGGATATTGGAACAATGCAGGTCCAGCCGGATGAAAGAGCAAAAATTGTCATTAACGAACGGACCGGAACCATTGTAGCCGGTGAACATGTTACGCTGGCACCAGTGGCGATTGCTCATGGAAACATTACTGTCAGTATAAAATCATTCCCGGTAATTTCACAACCGGAGCCATTTTCACAGGGTGAGACGGTTGTCACCGATGAATATCAAATCAATGTCGAAGAGGAACCGTCACGAGTGGTTTATTTGGAAGAGGTTATTTCATTGGCCGATGTAGCCAATGCCCTCAATATGATCGGTGCCACACCTCGTGATATCATTGCCATTTTTCAGGCGATGAAACAGGCCGGAGCCTTAAGGGCAGAGTTGGTGATTATCTAATTATGAATATAGCTTTTCCGACATCAGAAACAAATCGAAATAGCGAGTCGCAGTCGCTACCGCTGAAAAAAACAGTAAATATTGAAGCCGAAAAGAAAAGGCTATTTAAAGCGGCCAAAGAATTGGAGTCGCTATTTTTGAATCAGCTGCTGAAAACGATGCGCCAGACGATTCCAAAATCAGAGCTGAGTGAAGGTTTCGGTTTGGGAGATGGACTCGGAAAAGATGTCTATACGGAGATGTTTGATCAGGAATTGGCGATGAAGATGGCCGGTGTCGGTGACAGATCGATGGCGAGTCAGTTATACAAATCGCTGGAAAAGGTCTTAGAACAGCAGTTTGATGGTGAAGTAACTGAAAAGGTGAATTTAAATAACTCATTGCCTCAAAAAAGCTATTTCAAAGTGAAAGCCGAAGAACCAGAGATTAAGAAGATTTCGAAAGTACAACCTGTGGTCAATAAGATTAATTTGTCCAAAGGTGAATATGATTCAATAATAAAACAGGTTGCCGCAAAATATAAGCTTAATCCGATGTTGGTAGCGTCGGTAATAAAAGCCGAATCTAATGGCGATCCCAAAGCGGTGTCAACCGCAGGGGCGAAAGGATTGATGCAGTTGATAGATTCGACCGCCTCGGATATGGGTGTGCGCGATGTTTTCGATCCTCATGAAAATATTGAAGGCGGAGTTAAATATTTAAGAAGAATGATAAATCAATTCGGTGATATAAAGAAGGCATTGGCTGCCTATAACGCCGGACCCGAAGCGGTGAAACGATATGAGGGAGTTCCCCCATATCGCGAAACCAAAAATTATATCGAAAAGGTTCTTAAAAACCTGTCAGGTCAAAAACTATATGATTAGTAACCGACAGGCCTAAAGAGATTTAAACAGATGCCGAACATTATAAGTGAAAAGAGTTCAAACTCGAAACTGGTGTATGAGCTGATTGAAATTCTCAAGGAGGAGGCGTCTCTTTTTGGAACGTTCCTTGAATTACTTGAGCAACAGCAGCAGGCACTGGTTAAGAATGATCTTGAAGAGATAAACAGGATCACCGGCTTACAACGTGAAAAAGCCGTAACAAGCAGGAGGCTGATTAACAGGCGCGAGGAAGTTATCGGAAAACTGACATTGGATGGAGCGTCCAGCGAAGATATTACTATTTCAAGACTGATAGATTCAGTAGCATCGGGGCAAGCAATAGTTTTGGGGCAACTACGGAATTCCATTCTTGATCTGAATAATAAGATAACAAAAGTCCGCAATCAGAATGCCATGTTAATTAATCGTTCACGCGAAAATATTGTCAAAACGATGGAACTGATAAGCCGTATTGGTGCTCCTGATACCGGCTATCAGGATAAAGGGAAAGTTGAAAGTATGCGAACCAATATAGCTGTAGACAGGAGGGCCTGATGGCTGGATTATTCAGCGGTCTTGAACTTGGCAAGAGAGCCCTGGCAACTCATCAGCTCTGGCTCAATACTATCGGTCATAACGTTGCTAACGTAAATACTCCCGGGTACAGCCGACAGCGGGTTACAACTTCAACTTCGACCCCCGAAGAGCATCGGGCGGGGATGATAGGCACCGGTGTTAATGCCACTGCGATCAGAAGTGTTCGTGATCTGTTTTTAAATAAACAATTTCGCGATGAAAATAAAAATTTGGGACAATGGGCTTCTCAGGAAAAGATGTTGACCAGGGTGGAAGGGATATTTATGGAGCCAAGCAGTGATTCTCTTGGCGATCTGATGGAAAAATTCTGGACAGGCTGGATGGATCTCGGTAATAATCCCGAATCGATTGCGGCTCGTACTGCTCTCAAGGAGCAGGCCAACCTTCTAACAACAGGATTTCATCGTCGGTACGATCAGTTAGCCGAATTGCAAAAATCAATCGATATTGATGTTGAGCTAATTGTCAACAAAGTCAACAGTATTACTGATGAAATAGCATCGCTAAATAAGCAGATATCCAGATCAGAACTTGGTGATATCTCTGCCAATGATCTGCGCGATCGGCGGGGCCTGATGATTGATGAGCTGTCACAATTTATTGATGTGAATACTGCCGATCAGGCAAATGGGGCTACTTTGGTTTATGTTGGTGCGCTGATGATTGTTGATGATTCTGAAGCGATTCACCTTGATACCCGTGATTCAGCTGGCAAAAGTTTTGTTACCAGCGAGGTTGTCTGGGAAGGGACGACCAAAAAGGTACAGAATTACAATGGTGAATTAAAAGGTTTAATTGAGATGCGGGATAAAACAATTCCGCAGTATATGAACGACCTCGATATATTGGCCGAGACACTGGTCACCGAAGTCAATTCCGTCCATTCGGTCGGATATGATCTGAATAATACAACCAATATAAACTTTTTTGATGCAAACTTCTTATCAGCCGGAAATTTAAGGTTGTCGCAGGATGTAACGAATAATGTAACAAGGATTGCGGCCTCCCAGTCGGGCGCTGTAGGTGACAATGGTAATGCCCAGGCGATTGCCGATTTAAGAAAATCGCTTTTTATGACCAGAGGCACCGCAACAATGGAGGAATTTTATAATACAATTGTCGGACAGGTAGGAATTGATACCAACAAGGCGATTCAGCTAAAGGAAAGCCATACATTGTTGGTCGAACAAATCGAAAATGCCCGGCAGTCAGTTCAGGGAGTTTCACTGGATGAAGAAATGACACAAATGATAAAATACCGACATGCTTTTGATGCCGCCGCTAGAGTGATTACGCAAGTCGATCAGGCGCTGGAGATGGTCATCATGAATATGGGTATTGTTGGTAGATAAAATTAAAACTTGGTAAAAACATACCACGGAGGGTGTTTTGTTAATACTAACAAGGAAGTTAGGTGAATCGATTACAATCGGTGACGACATTAAGGTCACAGTTTTGGGAGTATTCGGACGGCAGGTCCGAATCGGTATCGACGCACCTGCAAAAGTTGTTGTTCACCGCGAAGAAATTTATGTGAAGATCCAACAGGAGAATAGGAAGGCGGCAAAATCGGTTAAGCAGGATCTGGTGAATGTGATGAAAATATTGAAAAATAAACTTTCAAAAGATACGCCGAAAAAGAAGCCGCCGGATATTAAATACAAAGAGAATAAAAATAGTTATGGGCAGGATAACAGACGGACACCGTAAGCGATAAGATAAAGAAAATAAATTTTCGCCAAGGTAGTGAAGAAATTTTAATGATTGGGGTTGCGATTAATGCGTGTCACAAATAAAATGATTACTGATCAGGTTGTCTCTAATCTGGCTCGTTCATTGGAGCAATTTATGAACAAGCAGGTTCAGATGTCAACCGGGCGCAAGCTGAATAAGCCGTCGGATGACCCCATTGGTATTCAGAAAGACTTGCGTTATCGAAATGTCCTGACCGATATTACTCAGTTTAAAAGGAACATCTCCAGTGCCGGATCACTTTTGGCGACCTATGATAACATCCTTGGGAATATGAAGGATATTGTTCAGTCGGCCAATGAACTTACTGTTGGTTTATCAAATGATACCTATGATGCTGTCGCTCGGAACGCAGCGGCAAACGAAATCGAATCATTATATACACAGATGATTGATCTGGTTAACTCCACTTTGGAAGGGCGACAAATATTTTCTGGGCATCTGACCAGGACCGCAACTGTCGAGGAAAGCGCGTATGGAGTAAGGTATATGGGCGATACCGGTTTGACCAATATTGAAATTGAGAGTAACTCAAAACTCGGAATTAATTTACTCGGCTCTGATACCCTGTTTCAACCATTGTCCACTTTGGGCGAAGATGCTGATCTGAAATTGGGTCTGGCTGCTACCACATTACTGGCCGATCTTGGATTGGGTAGTGGCGTAGATTTAACATCTGGCGCTTTACCCGGGCAGTTTACAATGACAGATAATAATATGGGGATCAGTGTCAATATTGACCTGAATCTTTTGCCGGTCGACCCAACCCTCGATGATCTAATTACAGAAGTCAACAATCAGCTCACCGCCGCAGGTGTAACCAATCTTACTTTGGATTATGGGGAAGAGGGCAACAATTTACGCTGGCTGGCTACCGATACTGGTGACATCTCTGCTAATACCTCACTTGCAAGTCTTAATGGTGGTCAGGGTATAGATTTGTCGACAGGACGAATTAGTCTGCATACAGCCGATAATTTAACTAATTTTGAAATTGATATCTCCGGTGCGGTAACGATTGGAGATGTGATAAATATCTTTAATGCCGATCCCAATGTGATCGCAAATGGCTTGTCGATGGCTGTTAGTGCCGATTCCAAAGGTTTGACCATCTCTGATCCTTTGCCTTTGGAAGGATTGATAATAGGCGATGTTTCCGATACAAGTCAAACGGCCGCAAATCTTGGTTTGATAGGTATTATTGATGCCGCCTTAATTCAATCGAATGATTTGAACCCTATTGCCGATTTTACAACTTCCGAGGCAGCGGTTGACCAAACGATCCTGAGTGATCTTGGTCTCTTGGGCAGCTTCAACAATGTGAAAATCGGTGATGCAGTTCCCCCTCGATTAACACTTGCCGATCAATTGAGTATGCTTGATCTCGGTAACGGTTTTAATTTGGGTGAATTTCGTATTTCTCAAGGCAATAGCTTTGTAAATCTAAATCTTGCCGATCCGGCTATTGTGACAATTGGAGATGCTATCGATGCCATAAATAATTCAGGGTTAAGCGTTGAGGCGTCAATAAATGCCGCGGAAACCGGAATTCAGATTGTCTCAACAAGCAATACCGAAACACTCATTATCGAGGAATGGAATGGTGGAAATACTGCCCATAGTCTCGGCATTTATGGCTCTCCCGATATTTTGGGAACGATGCGCGTTTTATCTGAGGCATTTAAAAATAATGACGGCGAATCAGCCGGAAAGCTCATTGGAAATTTAACTGAAGGGATAAATCAATTATTAAATCACAGGGCAAATGTTGGTGCCAAGGTTATCAGGCTGGAATCTGCAAATAGAAGATTAACAGACCTCGATTTTAATTTCAATCAATTGCTTAGTGAAATAGAAGATGCCGATCTAACCAAGCTGGTTACAGATCTGGCCATGAAAGAAAATAGTTATCAGGCCGCCATGATGTCGGCGGCCAAAATAATACAGCCGTCTCTGTTAAACTTCTTGCGGTAAACAGATCGGTAAGGAAGGGCTTATGAGAATTACAACATTAAGATTTGGCGAATTGGAAATACCGGATGAGAAGATCATTCAAATGGCCAAACCTGTCCTTGGTTTTGAACATCTAAAAAAATTCTGTATTATTGAGGGGGAAGATTTTGAGCCATTCCTTTGGTTCCAATCGGTAGAGGAACCTTCAGTAGCTTTCATTATTATCAACCCGGTATTTTTCCATCCTGATTACCAGATTGAGGTCAATCCTAAGGAGATTGAAGAGTTGGATGTGGCTGATGTAAAAACAGTTGAGACATATGTAATTGTTTCAATTCCGCCCGATCCCCAAAAGATGAGTATTAATCTCAAGGGTCCGATACTTATCAATACTAAAACCAGAAAGGCAAAGCAACTTGTTTTGGTAAACTCAACATATAAAGTAATACATTATATGGTGGATGGTAAGACGCAGTCAGACAGAAAAATAGAAAAAGAGAAATGGCCGAAGTCGTATAAGAGATAGTTCTCAATGTCAATCAATAAAAAGAAGAAGTTAGCAGGGAAAAAATCTGCTTCTGCCAAAACTAAAATTAATAGCAGGAAAAAAATCAAGCCAAATAAATCTAACGATTTAGCCGCAAATTTCCATAAGGCACGTTTGCTATATGCCCAGGATCGGTTTCCCGAAACTATCGAATTTTTAGAGAAAATTCCGTCCGAACTTGTTATGGCCAAAAAAGTCGACAGCCTGGAATATTATCGACTTTTGGCATTTTCGCTGACTAATGAAAATGAATTTAATAAGGCGCATGATATTACGATTGAAGCTCTGAAACTTGACGAAAACGACCGTGATTTTTATTTTGTTCAATCATTTATTGCCACCAGCTTCAAAGATTATGAGCGTACAATTGAATGTGGTCTGAAATTTCTTGAATTACTGAAAAATAACAAATCAAAAGAGAATTTCAGATATCTGAGCAATGGACAACTACATCTTCTGTATAATTATCTCGGGCTTTCTTATAAATCGCAAAAAGATTATAATAACGCTATCAAATATCTGAAAATGGCATCTGTTGAGTCTCCGAAATATGTGCATCCATATCTGAATCTTGGCAATCTGTACCTTCTGCAAAAAGAGTATAAAAAAGCCGAAGAAATTGTTAAAGAGGGAATGAAAAACTGTTCGCAGATACAAGAACTATTGTTGCTAAAAAAGAGTTTGGAAAACAGGGCGACTATTTCGGCATGTATGATAGTAAAAAATGAAGAAGAATTACTTCGCGGCTGTTTGGAATCAATTCGCAACTGGGTTGATGAGATAGTTATTGTTGATACCGGTTCCACTGATAAAACGGTCGAAATTGCCAAATCGTATGGTGCCAAAATATATCATCAGGAATGGACCAAAGATTTTTCATTTCATCGCAATTATTCGATTTCACAAGCGACTTGTGATTGGATTTTTATTATTGATGCTGACGAGGAGTTTGTTGAGGATGACCTGCCGGCATTAAGACAGGCGGCGGGGCAGGATGATTACCACTTAGTTTCTTTTAATGTCTTTAACAATAATAAAGAAACGGGACAGAACTCATCATTTCTTCATTCAACAAGAATGTTTAGAAGAGAATCTAATTATCGCTATGATGGCATTGTTCATAATCAGTTGATGTTTGATCCAAGCGAGAAAGTTCTCAGACTGGGGATAGGTATTCGTCACTATGGGTATGATTTATCGCCCGAAAAAATGCAGGAAAAACTGGCCCGCTCGCGTGAATTGCTTGAAAAACAACTGATTGATGATCCTGAAAACTGCTTTGTTCGTTATAATTATGTTCAGCTCCTGAGAAGCAGTGGCGGTCACCCTGACGCCGAGACCTGTCAGCTTATGTTGAAACATGCCACTAAAGCAGTAGAATTAAGCAGGGAAGATAAAAAATATGGTGAAGCTGTCGAGTTGATGGCTTTGCATCAGTTGGCAACAACTCATATTTCAATGTTGAAGTATGATAAAGCCAAAGAGTATTGTGAAAAAGCACTAGCAATAAAACCTGATTATCTCGATGCGTTACTTTCCCTGGCCCACTCCTATACCGGATTAAAAGATTTTGATAAGGCCGAGTTATACTATAATAAATATATCGGAACTCGTGAAAATTATGATGAGACCACTGAAAAGATAAGTCTTATCCAGATTTATGTCGGATCAACACACATTGGCTATTATGGTCTCGGCTTGATATTTGAATTAAAAGGTGATTTTGATAAAGCGGAAGAATATTATCTCAAATCGATAGACCATTTTGAGATGTTCCGTGATGTCCTGCCAAGATTGGCACGAATTTATCTTGATCGGAAAGATTCGGACAAGGCGCTCGAATTCATCAATAAACATCTTGATTGGCAACCAGATTCCGATCTGGCGAATCTTTACAAATCAGAATATTTTGCACAGACCAATAATAAAATTGAAGCTGAATTATATCTCAACAGGGCCCTGGAACTTACCGATGATAGTATTGAGGTTCATGATCGAGCTGCCACATTCCTGCAAAATATGGGCGAATTCGAACGGAGCATCCCGGTTCTAAAAAAATTGATTGAATTGTTGCCCAAATCGGATAAGAACATTAAAAAGCTTGCAACCAGTTATTATAATATAAGTGATTTTGAAAATGCTGAAATGTTTTTTGAGCAATATCTTAAAGCGAACTCTGATGATTTCGAAGCAATAAACGATTTGGCCAACTGCTATTACAAACAGGCAAATTATGAAAAGGCTGAAGAATATTACTCGAAGGCACTGGAAAGCAATAATCAATTAAATCTGATCTATCGCAATCTCGGCCTGACCCGGCTTCAATTAGGGAAAACCAAGGAGGCTCTTGCCCTTCTGGAGCAGTATTGTGAAAGTGCCCCGGAAGATATTGAAATCGAGCTAATTATCGGCTCAACCTATTGTCAAATGACACTTTATTCCGAGGCGATACCGCATTTGGAAAAATACTTGCTTTTAAATCAAAATAGCATTTCAGGACTGTTTAATATTTCCGAGTGCTATTGTCATCTCGGTTATGCCGATTCGGCCGCAATTGGTTATGCACAAATATTGAAAATTGATCCCGAATTTCAACCGGCTATTAACCGATTGGGCGAGATCAGATCCGCCAGGACTCCTGCATAATCCAATTATATTAGAAATTAAATCGCATATTCCATACGCCTGTCTTATTAAGTTCTGTCTGATTCTGCCGATTAAAATCAAAGAGAAATAGTAATAATGAATTTGATATAAATTAAAAGAAATAACAAAAAAGTTAAAGCTAACTTAAAAAGCAAAGGGGAGGATGTAAAAGAAAGCAAAAATTTCGTTTCGTAACATAGGAATCGTGACATCGGAGTAGTCACCAGGCAAGATCGCCTGGATAATTTTGTGAAGGGATAAGGAAATCCCAATCATTTTCAAGGAGGAAGTGATAGATGTCACTACGTATTAATAACAATATTGCAGCGATTAACGCTC
>JAQBFG010000254.1:0-46682 GCA_032123495.1 Candidatus Zixiibacteriota bacterium
CCAAGGATTATCTGGAATATCTCAAAAAGGTCAAAGACCATGATATTAGTTCGGCAAAAAAGTTTATTAGAAAATCACCTAACAATTCTTTCGCGCAACTTGTTAAGGTTGAATATCCCCTTATCTATTTTCAAGAGATTGGGGCTCGCCCATGGATTGAAGAAATTAAAGTAAAGGGGGCACGACCGGGAAAAAGCGAGAGCAGGCGCAAAAGAGTTTTGTCAGCTCTTACAAAAGAGCTTAAAGGCGAAGGTTTAGAAATCGCTGAGGAAAAAGACGACAACACCACTCACCTGATAAGTGCCACGGCCAGTGGCAATATTTCCAAGGGTGAAATCTTTGCAGAGAGTATAAATGCACTTGGAAATCGAACAGCGGGCACAATAGCATCACTTCCTAAATCCTCAAGCCCGGTAATTAACAATTTGAGGAACCAGTCACTCGGTCGTGTTTTGGGAAGTATCTTTTCATCCGGCAACTCCGGTAGTCAAACCACATCATATTCCGAAATTGAGAAACTGTATATATCTATAAAACGTGTTTCGGATGAGAAGCAACTTTTCTTTTGTCTTGAGAGCCTTAATAGTAAGTCACTGCCTCCCTATTACGCTGGATTGGGAAGCGATCAAATTGCTCAAGTCAAATTAGCTGCCTCGGTGAAAGCACTGCGTTTGGCAGACCCTGGGGAGGAACTTTATTATCTTGCTCAAGTTGATAACATTGAATTACCAAAGGAATTCTTGGCCTGCTTACCAGAGACCGATATAGACATGGGATCGGATGAAGGTGATGGGTATCCTTGGAGTGGTTGGACGGCATTGATGAAAGCGACGGAAGTTGGATCAGTTGAAATGATGTCATTTTTAATCAACGAAGGTGCCAATGTTAATCATCAAAGCGATAATGGTGAGACGGCCTTGTTGGTGGCTGTAAAGCAGCAATATTTTCCCAAAGTTGAGCTACTATTAGAGAGTGGCGCAGATATAGATATTGCCGATACAATGGGCCAAACACCACTGATGGCTGCAATTACTGATTCTGAAATGTTGAGATTATTGGCAGCGCATGGAGCCAAATTTGACCATCAGGACAATGAGGGCGCAACGGCTTTAATGATGGCGTCAGCGAATGGGCAATCTGAAGCTGTGGAGGTATTGTTAGAAAATGGAGTCGATGTCAATCTTCAAGCAAATGATGGATTGACGGCCCTAATGGCTGCATGTTACGGCGGGCATGTGGAGATAGCAAAGGCTCTTCTTGATAACAACGCTGATCTCGATCTCAAATTAAATGAGGAAACGACAGCTCTAACGATTGCCACCGAACTTGGCCATACGGAATTAGTTGAATTATTGAAAAAGGCTGGAACGGCTGAATAAGAAGAAAATAGTTAATCCAATTATTTAATTAAAGAGTATGATTTGAGGATTATTAAGTTACCTGATTTTTTATGTTACTAATTGCTTTATAAAATATCAGGAGGAATGCGAATATGAATGCAATGTCAATGTCTGATTCCGAGGCAAAGAGCACCAATGCGGACATTGAAAGTCCGCTCTCCGATAGAATAGCCGTAATTGTGCTGGGTGCACTGTTTATAGGCGCTGTGATTTTATTTATAGGCTTTTGGTGGGGAGCCATTACAAGGTCCCCGGTATTTGGAGAAATGCCAGAATTGCCATGGCTTCATGCTCATGTTTTGGTTTATCTCTTGGGAAATGCATTACTTATTGGCACGCTTACGTTGAGTATTTATTATCGAGTCACTGGGACCTCCACACGATTTCCTTGGCTTGAGCTGGGCGTGCTGGGCGTTTCAATCTTCTTCTTGGCGGGTTTATTTACGGGATCCCGATTTGCACTACCAGCTTGGGGCCATAATCCATTGTTATCTGACGGGAAACTAATTATAGCAACCGTAACCGCGACTTTCACCACTGTGATTGTTCTCCCCATCTCAATTCTAATGCGTTTACTTGTTAGTAAAAATCGGCGTCATCTTGTTCTGGCCTGTTTATTGTTATTAGTGGCGATTCTGTCAGTCTATTCGTTCTTTTTTCCAGTTCTGAGTCTTCATCCAGAGGGGATGTTGATACCTTAGAAGAATCTCTTGCTGTGCCCACTACGCCGCATTTTCTATCACCCAGTTGCGAAACTCGTCTCGTAGACTCCGCATTTTTATGCAACCTACTATCCCTCAACGACTTACGCCCATTTGTTTTTATGTAAAATAGACAAAGTTCCGTCAATCGCAATATGAGTTACTTCAACCCTTAGTTTTAGTATATTGGTTTAATCAATTACATCTCGATTCTTCATGGGCGGATGAGTTTTTAATACGCTCTCTCATAACAATATTGACAAATTTATATTTTTACCTATCTTGAATAAGATAATAGGCAACTCGCCTGACCTCAAAATGAGCACACAAGTATATAAAATATATAACCGTTAATCTGGGGGAAAATATGCGTAAGCCATTTTTCTTACTGTCGGCATCATTTGTAATTTTTTTGTTTAACTCAGCACTTTCATTTGAACCACTATTCGATGCCAGAATAGACTATGGGACTAATGAGGGTTCTGCGGCAGTGTTCGCCTCTGATCTCAATGGAGATGATTATATTGATCTGGCTGTGGTTAATGCCGGTTCTGATGATATCTCAATACTATTAAATAACGGAGACGGAACATATCAATCAGCCGTTAATTACCCTACAGGGGGCAGCGAACCATGGTCGATATTTGCGGATGATTTTGATGGTGATGGTAATGACGACTTGGCCGCGGCCAACATTATGTCGGACAATGTTTCAATACTATTGAATAACGGGGACGGGACATTTCAAACTCCAGTTTTATATGATACAGGCGATCGTCCTGAATATTTATATGCCATTGACCTTAATAGCGACACCGATATTGACATAATCACAGCCAATCATGATTCTGACAATTTCTCAGTTCTATTAAACTGGAGCGATGGGACATTTAAATCACCGACTTCATATACCGCCGACGATGGCCCCAGATCTATATTTGCCGCCGACCTCAACGGAGATTTGCATAATGATGTCATAGTTGTCAATTTCTTTGCACAAAACGTTACGGTTCATCTAAATATCGGCAATGCGACGTTTCTTGCCGCAGTAGATTATAACGTTGGCATTGATCCATGGTCAGTTTATGCTATTGACTTAGATGGAGATCTTGATAATGATCTCGCAATTGCCAATGCCGGTTCTGACGCCATATCGATTCTTGAAAACGACGGTGGTGGCACATTTCAGGCAGCGGTAAATTATGCGGTAGGTGATTCCCCCATTTTTATTTATCCTGCCGATCTTAACGAAGACGGATACAATGACCTGGCCGTTGTTAATCACTTATCGCAGACTGTGTCAATATTGTTAAATAACGATGATGGGACATTCCAGCCGGGAATCAATTATTGGACAGCCTATGCCCCGACAAGATTATTCTTAGTTGATCTTGATAACGATGGCGATACGGATATGGCAGTGCCCTCTGAATTTGATGTAGTTTCAGTTTTCTTAAATGACGGAAGTGGGGCGTTTCAAGTTCCGGTCGATTATAATACAGGAGAATTTCCCTATTCAATATTTGCGGCTGATCTTGACAATAATGGTTCAGAGGATATAGCTGTAGCAAACTATAACGATGCCCTTGTCTTCTTGAATAATGGAGATGGGACATTTCAATCTGCTGTCAGCTATGATGTCGGGGATGAAGCCGAATCGGTTTTCGCCATTGATCTCAATGGTGATAGCTACAAAGATCTGGCAGTGACAAACCAAGCATCAAATAATGTTTCAATTCTAATAAATAATACCAATGGTTCATTTCAAAATGCCGTGAATTATGAGACCGGACAATCCCCAGCATCGATTTTCGCCATTGATCTCGATAGCGACGATCATAATGATCTCGCAGTCACAAATTTCAATGACGATAATGTCTCAGTTTTCCTGAATAATGGTAATGGAACATTTCAACCGGCTGTTAAATATGGAACTGGTGATGGCCCTGGGTGGATTTTCGCTACTGATCTCAATGGTGACAATAAAAATGACCTATCCGTGTCAAATAGATGGTCGAATAATGTATCGATACTTATCAATAACGGTAACGGGACGTTTCAAACCGCCGTAAATTACGCTGCCGATGATCAACCGGTCTCAGTATCTGCGGTTGACCTTGATAATGACGGCGATAATGATCTATCTGTGGCCAACTATAACTCCAACAATGTATCGATTCTGTGGAATAATGGTGACGGAACATTTACATCCGCTATAAATTTCGATGCCGGTGATGGCACGGCATCACATATCGCGGTCGACCTTGATGATGATAACTTCATTGACTTGGCAGTAGCCAATTATACATCATGTAATATATCTTTTTTGAAGAATAATGGGGACAGCACATTTCAAACTGCGGTTAATTACGGGACAGCAATAAGCCCGTTAACGCTATGCGCGGCTGATTTTGATGGTGATAACGACAAAGATCTGGCTGTGGCAAATTATAGTTCGGAAAATATTTCAATAATAAAAAATCCTCTATTCGCGACAGATATTGAAAATCCTCATGAATCATTGTTGCCTGAGAGCTTCGGTATTTCACAAAATTACCCGAATCCCTTCAACCCATCCACGGTTATTGAATTCGAATTACAGCATCGGTCAAATGTCTCCATAATTATTTACAATATACTTGGCCAACAGATTGTCAAGCTGGCAGAAGATGAATATGTAACCGGATTGCACAAAATTATGTGGGACGGGAAATCTGTAGATGGAAAACTTGTCTCCACCGGAATATATCTCTATCGCATTAAAACTAATGATTATGCGGAGACAAAAAAAATGATATTTTTGAAGTAAGCTTTGTCGCGATTAAATTGTTAAACCGAGGATTTGACTCCTGGAATAATCTACGGCTGGAATAATTCGTTGTCGACGGTTTCGTAATGAATGCGGGAATAATATATTTAATGATTAACCTTAATAGTGTATGAGGAAAATATGTCACATGAAGTGGTTGATGCGCTTGATGAACTAATGGAATCCAAAAGCATGAAAGATTTTTATGATTTGTTGCATAAAGATTCTTATGAACTTTGGACGACAATAAGAAGTAGGTTTATAGTTCAAGATAAAATTTTAATGGAAAAATATTTTGGCAAAGATGATGGGAGTGCACTTCGTAGTATATCATTCAGCGATGGCAGAAAATTACTTGATGTTCTGCGCTATAAGTAGCCGGAACGCTTTAACCATCATACACGTATCATGTTTTTTTGGGTAATAATACATCCACCTTATAGTTTCTTGGTGGATGAATCATATTATTTTTGAAATTAAAATCGCTACTTTTAATTTGGCATCAGATTGTCAATTGACTTTGTAGAAAATATAGTAATTGAAAGTATTTGGATAATGAGTGATCAATTCCTCTAATACACTATATTAATGTCTCCAAATTTTTAGAAATGTCCTATCAGTAACCTAAGCCGCCACATTTTCTATCACCCAGTTGATGAACTCGTCTCGTAGACCCCGCCATTGAATTTGAAAGCCCACTTAATTTAGTGGGCTTTTTTAATTAAAGCAGATAAAAGATTATTTGAATAGATATCCCGATTTACTCCGGGCCCCATGCCGCAATATAATTGGCACTCACTCCTTCGGCTGATGTAAAATACCCTCCGGCAATCAACTTGCCGTCATAGACGGTCAAAGAAGAAACTGTACTGTTTACTCCTGCTCCAAGTGGTGCCCAGGAAGAACCATCCCAAGAAGCAATATTATTGGCACCTTCTACACCAGCGGTGTCAAATTCTCCTCCTGCAATCAACTTGCCGTTATAGACGGTCAAAGCACGGACATTGCCGTTCAATTCTGACTCAAGGGAATCCCACATTAAACCATCCCAGGCCGCAATGTAACTTATATCCTCTCCACCGGCTGTGGTAAATACCCCGCCTGCAATAAGCTCACCATTATAAATAGTCATTGCATATATTTTGGGACCCAACCCTCCTGAGAAACCTGATCCAAGAGAATCCCACATTGAACCATCCCAGGATGCAATTTTACTGGCATTCTCTCCACCAGCTGTGGTAAAATACCCACCGGCAATCAGCTTGCCGTCATACACGGTCAAATCATAGACACTACTGTTTACTCCTGCTCCAATTGGTGCCCAGGAAGAACCATCCCAAGAAGCGATATGATTAGCAACTTCTACACCAGCGTTGTCAAATTCTCCTCCGGCAATCAGCTTGCCGTCATATACGGCCAAAGAAGAAACTAAATTGTTCACTCCTGCTCCGAGCGCTGTCCAGGAAGAACCATCCCACGCTGCAATTCTACTGATATCCTCTCCACCTGCTGTGGTAAAAAACCCTCCGGCAATCAGCTTACCGTCATAGACGGTCAATGCTACGACATCTGCGTTTACTCCTGATCCAAGAGAATCCCACATTGAACCATTCCAGGAAGCGATATAATTGATATCCTCTCCACCAGCCGTGGTAAAACTCCCTCCGGCAATCAGCTTACCATCATAAACAGCTAAGGCCCGTGCCGGGTTACCTAATCCAGAGTCCATCGGCTGCCATGAATACGTCACCGGATCTGTGGATTTTTTTGAACATCCAACAATAAGTGTGCCTATAATTAGCACTAAGCAAAGTGCAATTAGAAATGAGAACTTTGATTTAATCATTATAGTCCTTCCTGATAGTAAAATTTGGTATTTAAAGCCATATTGATTTTAAAATAGCAAATTTGCCAAATAAGTTCAATATAATAATTTCTTCTGCCAAATATGCTAAATCCAATTCAAGTGGCTGTCAATCACCGAAGAAGAAATGAAGATATTATGGGAATCATACATCAAAAAGTTGCGAAATTCGTATAACGATCCCCGCTTTGTTTAACTCGGGACTATTCAAAGGGAGACACTTATTGTGTCTCCCTTTTTTTTTGTAGTTTTTACTGCAGCAAATATTATGCACTATGCCTATTTGTATTTTATGTATAATGATAAAATAATAATCGCCTTGATTGAATTGCTATCAAGCAATTATTATCCAACTAATTCTTTTGCCTTCTCCAATAAAGCTTCCTTGTTAACCGGTTTTTCAAAATATGCATCCGGCGGCGGGACCTGACTTCTTGAAGAAATAAAATTCTCAAATTCCGGCGTAACGCCAGTCAACATAATGACCGGGATATTTGAGGTTTTGTCCGAACCTTTTAGTTTTCGGAACATCTTCACGCCTGACTCTATCGGCATTGAGATATCTAGGACAATAAGGTTGGGAAGTTCTTTTTCGGCTTTATCGAAGCCATCCGCACCATTATCGGCCGATAATGTTTGATAGCCATTTTCCTGAAACAGAAGAGTCAGCCATTTGGTGATGTCAGGTTCATCATCAACGACCAAAACTTTTTTTAAATCTGACATTATTATTCTCCAATTATTAAAACTATTTTTTCTTATTTATAAACTCTTTAAACTTTTTGAGCGTTTCCGGGTCGGCATCATCAATAAGATTTTTCAAATCATTTTGTATTTCTACCATTTCGGCCGTTTCTTTTTCCTCTTCGGTTGTATCCATACCCAAAATCTTTTTTATCGCCGCAATATAGTTAGTCGGCTTGACCGGTTTTTCCAGATAAATGCCGGGTCCCGACATCGTCAGCTCTTTCAAATCCGATTTACCAAGATCGTCGCGGGCATGACCGGTAACAATAATTACCGGAATTTTTTTCCACTCTTTATTTTTGGTCAATTCGCGATATAATTTGGCACCAGACTTTTTAGGCATCACCAAATCAAGAGAAATTAAATCAGGAATTTGTTTTTTGACTTGTTCCAGCGCAATGTTACCATCCTCCGCCAATATTACATTAAAGCCAGACTCTAAAAGAGCCGCCTTTAAAAAATTTCTAACATCGGCTTCATCATCAACCACCAAAACGGTTTTTTTGGCATTCTCAGCCATCTTTGACTCCTTTTATTAACAGAAAACAATTTATTTCATTTCTTTATATAATGCCATTAATCTTTTTCTAGGGAACTCCATTCGGAACCTGGCCCCACTCCCTTTTTCGGAATCAACCAATATTTTCCCGCCGTGCTCCTGGACGATTTTACGGGTCGTTAATAATCCCAGCCCGGTTCCCTCACCACCCTTAGTAGTGAAAAAAGTAGTAAATATTTTTTTCTTAATTTCGTAATCGATACCGCTGCCATTATCAGAAACTTCAAATATCAGCTTATCTCGCCCTTCGCTGACCTTGATATTAACTTCTGTTCCCTTTTGTTTACCCATTATACAGGCATCAATCGCATTAGAAACCAGATTTGTCAGACAGGTATGAATGCCATCGGGATCAAGCGGTGCTTTTTTAACATTTTTATCAATCTCAGATTTTAACTCAATTCCTGATTGTGCCGCAATATCTTTATATAAATCAACAATTTCCTTTACCAAAAAACCTGGTTTTATCATTTTCAATTGTGGCAAGCGGCCTTTGGAAAAACTAAGGAAATCTTTGACAAGTGAAGTTGTTTTTTCAAAATTCCGCTCCAGCATTTCCCAGCCTTCGCTGATCATTTCCTTATCATTTTTGTTCAGGCCAAGACTGACTATATATTTGCCACCTTCCAGACCCATCAGAATATTTTTAATGCTATGGGCCAAACCAGCGACAGTCTGCCCGACCGCTCCTAATCTTTCGGCCTCGATAACCTGATGCTCCAATTTTTTAAGGGCTGTAATATCATTAGATATTTCTATAACATGAGCAATATTATCGTTTCCCCTCATCAATGGCGATGTTGAGACACCATAATGAATATCCTGTCCTCGTTTTCCAATTCCTGACTGGGTTGAGTGATGAACCCGACCATCTCTAAAAGTTTTGGCGGCCGGACAATTGGGGCATTTTGTGGTTCTTCTTTTATAGACTTTATAACAGTGCTGTCCTAAAACTTCTCCAAAATTATTTCTGAATGCTTCATTGGCACGCACTATTCTGTAATCCTCGCCAATTACCGTGATATAGCAAGGGACCCGATCAAAAAGAATCTGGTATTCCTGCTGCCAGCGATCGGTTTCCGTTACTGTACTTGTCATCTCCAGGGCATAATCAACCGGCCCACCCTCTTTGGTTCTTAATGGAAATACATGTCCGACATAGTGCGTCTTTCTCCCATGCTGATCAATACCGACAGCATCGGCGACAATCGGTTTCCCTTTTTTAAAGACTTCAATTGAAGGACAGTCTTTGCATGGCTTTTTTAGTTTTTTATAAACGGCATAACATTTCTTATTTTTCCAGTTGCCAAAATATTCGGTGAAATTTTTATTAGCATCAACAACGTTGTAATTGCGATCAATGACCGCAACATTAAATGGGACCTGATGATACAATTCCCTGAAGATCATGTCAGTCAACCGTCGCGGCGGGCTAATTCGATTATTTGATTTCATGCATCCCCCCCGCTTTTAGAGGAGCTTCCGGTTTTTATCAACTTATTTATTGTACAGATAAACTCTTCGACATTAATCGGTTTTTCCAGAAAGTGATCCGGCGGAGGCATAGAATTATCAGATAAATATGATTGAAAATCAAATTCCCCCGCCTGAACAACACCACTAATAATAATTACCGGAATATCCCGGTAATTATTATCGCGTTTCAGTTTTGCATAAAATGATAAGCCGGTCTCTTCAGGCATCATAATATCCAGACAGATTAAATCGGGATTGATTTTTTCGACTTCGGCTTTTGCATTTTTGACACTGCTAATTGAGTAGGGCAAAAAGCCATTCGATTTCAGAACGACGGTCAAATATTTGATGACATCTGCCTCGTCGTCGATTATTAATACCTTTGGTTGCATATTATAAACTCTTCTCATTTTTCTTATCTGATTTTTCCAAAGGCAGTATGACCCGGTTATAAGAAGGTGTCTGGTCATACCATTTCAGTAATTCATTAAGATGTTCCGGCGGGACTGTTTCATGGCACGATGCACATTCGGCTAGGCCCTGTTTGTCAGGTACGGAAGCAGCCTTTTCGTTATGGCAGGAAACACATTGAATATGCATGGCATCGGTATATGAAACAGCAATAAGATTCTCAAGAGAAATCTCATCCGGTTTGGTCAACATATCGGTATGGCACTCAAGACACTTTTTGGCAGTCTGCTTTGATCTGACTTCACCGTTCAGATGACATGTTCCGCAAACAATATCGGCGCCGATTTTTGATGAATGCCAATCATGGTTAAAAACATTTGATTCGGAGTACATATATTTATGGCATTCCTGACATCCACTATTTTTATCCAATGGTACATTCATGTGATGACAAACGGTGCAGGAATCACGATACCCTAAAGAATCGATATGAGCCTGATGGTTAAAAGATACACCATAACCATCACGATTGCCGTCAACAAAAAGAATAGCCTCGCCGCGCGCCTTCTCTGCCCTAATTTTTTCAATCCCTTTGCCTTCAAGCTGCCGACCCGGCAGGACCGCAACGCCGATTGCAAAGGTCAGCATAAAAGCTAACGAATATTTTGTGACCGACGCAACCCCCGGTGTCCCTAGCCATACCCGTGATGAATAGTCAAACGATGGTCTGGTAAACGGCAAAGCTTCGGGATTTTCAGGACTTGTTTGCCATATATTAAATTTTTCGATGACAAACAAAAATACCAGAGCGACAACTGAGACAACTCCAAAACTAATTGTTATTTCTGTCCAGGCTGGAATATACGAATCACCGGTGGCACGAAGCATGGTGAATCCACCAACATTGATCCGGTTGAAAATCATACCAAAAATAACCAAAAATGAACCGAGTGTCTGCCAACCGGTTTTTATTCGCAGATGTGGAGTAGAAAATATCACCATCGGAATAATTATTGATATCAATATTTCGGCAATAAACAGACCACTCTCCCAACTGCCATCAAATATCATTGCAAATTCTCCGGAGATAACAATATCAATCATTTTAACGAGAAAATATATTCCCAGAACCCAGATCGCCGCTTTGCCAAGTTTGGCCACCAGTTTTGTTTCCGGCTTCCGTCGATAAAGCCAGTGTGAGACATGACTTTCAAAAGATACCATCATCAGACCGAGAGCAATGGCCGAAACGAAAAACATAATCGGCAAAATATTCGAATACCAGAGCGGGTGCAGCCTGAACGGCATAATTAAAAATAATGAGCCAAGCGATGATTGGTGCAATGTCGAAAGCATGATACCAAGCAGAACAAAAACAAATCTGAATCTCATCAGGAAGTTCCTGATTTTGGCATAGCTTTCAAATTTTTCCAGCGCCACCGGACTAAATTCAAGCAGCAGGACCGTCGTATAGAGCATAACGCACCAGCCGACTTCAAACAGTGGTGAATGCGGATTCCAGAAGATCATCATATGCCAGATATTCCAAGGCAGCCCCAGATCAAACATCAAGCCGAATATCACCGCCAGATAACCAAGAAAAGCGGTCAGGACAGCAGGCTTAACAAGATGATGAAACTCATCCTTTTTCATCATATAAAATATCGCGGTGATAACAAATCCCCCGCCAGCCAGAGCAACCCCAGCCATAACGTCAAAACCGATCCAAAAACCCCAGGGTGTCACATCGGTTAAATTGGTAGTAACTCCCAGTCCGTAAATAAAACGATAAAGACCAACTGCGGCGGCCAGACCGGTTATTAACCATAACACCAGTTTTGTGTTTTGTACTCTATTCATCAGTTGGTTCCTTCTTCTCTTCCTCTGTTTTTCCCAATGTATTCCTTCGGCGAATTATCCAGTTGAGACCGAGCATTGCTCCACCCATCCCAACAAAAGCATAAGGCACCGATTTCATAGCCGGAGCAGTAGTCTGTGGTAGAGGTTTGGTTCCCAGTTTAGTTTGATATGACAAACATCCCAGATCAATATCAGACAGATATAAAACCGATGTCCCACCTACTTCAAATTCGCCCCAGACTTTATCTATATATTTGTCGGGGTTATCTTTGATTCGCTGATGAGCCAGCTTTATCAACTCATCCCGTTCACCGAAAATGGTTGCCTGTTCGGGACAGATTTCGGTGCAGGCTGGTTGCTGATTATTTTTTAATCTGTCATAACAAAGAATGCACTTACGAACATACGGGACCGGTTCATCCCAATCGTAACGAGGGATACCATATGGGCAGGCCATCATACAATAGCGGCAACCGAGACATTTATTTTTATCATATACGACCGCGCCGGTTTCAGTTTTATGAAGCGCACCTACCGGACAAACTTCAACGCAGGCCGGCTCCAAACAATGACGACATTGTTTACGAATATAATGATTATCCGGCTTTTTGATAATTGATGTCCAATTTTCGGCAGAAAGACCATCATTCTTTTGCCAGATTCGCGGAACATCGGACTCCAGCTTATTTTCTTTTTTGCAGGCGGAGACGCACTTGAGGCATCCAATACATTTGGTGATATCGGTTAAAATCGCTTTGCTCATACCGGCGCTCCTTTCTTATTTAGAGTAGTGCATATTTTATCATCAGTCTCGGCTGGAAATTTCCAAGCCAGAGTACAAATCACCTGTGACAGCGGCATCAAAACACAGTGGGCGATTTTTGTGAATGGCATTAAAATGAAAATCATATCACCAGAAAGAATATGTATCAGCATAAAAAACTGATAATTCGATGGTGAGACACTAAGATGCGAACAGACAAAACCGGTCACAAATGGAATCAGCAGTAAAACCGGCCATAGAAAATCTTGTTTACGGCTAATAAAGCTGGATGATTTATTAAATATCCGTCCGATTATCAGTAATACCGCAAAAACAATGGTGCTAATCGTCAACCAATAGTCCCAACTATACGGAAGAGCCGGCCATGAAAAACCGATTCCCTTTTCCCATAATTGAATATGAGCATAAAGGAAAAGCGGGACCAGCAGTAATCCGATATGAAATAGAATTGAAAATATTGAATAGATAGGACGATTATGAGCAATTCTTTTGACCGGAAATAACCATTCAATCGAACGACTGATTATCAGTCCCCAGGGGAGTGATTTGTCACCGGCCTTCTGATGGGCTCTGAAGATACTGTAAAGATCAAGCGCAAATAAACGAGCTAATCCCAGTATCATTATTATTATACTGAAGCGGAAAAGAGGACCGCGTGCAAATTCCAATAGTGATTCCATAATTTAGATTCCCTCCGCGCTTGATTCTGATTCATCAGCTTTTTTGACTTTCATTGAATCGGGGAAAATAATTGCCCTATACAAAAGATCATGCAGCCCCATAAGTTCGCAGGGTAATTTTTGATCTTCAATTAGTTCCTTCAGCTGCTTTTTACAGTTGGCACAAGGTGCTATAAGAATTTCACAACCCGATTTACGAATCTGGTCGGCTTTTAATTTGCCGCCAACAGTGGTCCGATACGGTCTTACTTCATCAATTGAAACCGTCCCGCCGCCGCCACCGCAACAGATATTATCCTCGCCTGATGGCGTCATTTCAACGTAGTTTTTGCAAAAAGCCTTTAGTAATTCTCGCGGTTGATCAATAATCCAGCGTTGTCGCGCAAGATTGCAGGGATCATGATAGGCCACCTTTTGCGTGACAATATTGGGATCGAGTTTTAATCGTCCCTCTTTCCAGACTTTATGGGTGTATTCCATAATATTTATAACCGGGAGGGCGTCCTTACCGCCACAATAGGTAGGTATAAAATATTTTGCAGATCTTGAGGCATGACCAAACTCACCTATCAGAATGGCTTTACCTTTTAGCCTTTTCGTTTCAACATCCAGCTTTTTAACCACTCTCTCAAGAATCCTGTCGCTGTAAAATAGGCCATAATTGATGCCATCAAAATATCCAGTACCAGTGGTCCACTTATCACCGGTTGCCTTAAAAACCGCCGCGATTCCCATCAATGTTTCAGCTTCCATCAAAAAGTCGCTCACCGCCGGGAAAAAGACATAATCAGCACCTTCAACATCAATTGGGAATTTGATTTCGACATTTTTTTCCTCGAGCATATCCTCTTCAAGAAATTCCAGGGTGTCAATTAATGCCGGAACCGGCACGGCCGAAGTATTTCCGGATTTACCTTCCAATTGTTCTCTTGTGCTCACTACCAAAGCACGTGGAGCAATACCGATTTCGCTTAATATGTACCGTCCCAGATGCGTAATCAAGCCATGATCTATTCCCGAAGGACACTCCAGAACACAGCGTCGGCAGGCGGTACAGTTCCAGAACGAATCAGCCATTTCCTGAATTTTCTCATCGGTCAGATACCCGCTTCCCAAAAGACGGCCCTTTAACATACCGCCTAAAGTGAAGTGACGTCTATATACACTTAGCAACAGTTCCGAGCGGTAACAAGGAATATCCTTAGGATCGCCGGTTGCCTGATAAACCTGGCAGGTCGTGGCACATCGGGAACACTTAGCACTCATCCGAATAAAGTGATCAAGAGCCATTTTATAATTCGAATGTTTCAGAATCGCCGCGAAGGCCTCCAAAAATCGGCCCGGGCGATCGTTGGTATCAAAATCTTCAATATGATATCGAACATCCAGATTTTGTTTTTTCAATGCTTCCGGTTTTCGCTGCGTGGCAAATGCCTTTCCTCTTTCCTCTGGTGTAATTGGATTTGTTCTCATTCATTCTCCATTATATTAATTATCTATGTTCAACTTTGGTTCTGTTAATCATCTGTCTGTTGGTCCCATTAGATTTAGTTTATCATGTCCCTCAATTGGCCCCGAGAATATGGGAATATCCATTGTTTTGGATTTTTCCTTAATAAGATTAATTTTCCCCGGACTAATAAACTCAATGCCGTATTCGCTGCAGCTTTTTGCAATTTGAGGCGAATCGATATAAATAAAAACCAGAACATTGTAGGGAGATTTTACCGAGTGATGAAACTCCTTGATTTCCTGATCGGGTCGATACGTATGGCCTCCGCAACAGATGGCGACTTTGATACTTTTATTACATTGAGGACATTGAATTTCGGCAATAAGATCCAATAAGGAAGTATCTTCTGAAAGATTATTTATCACCGCATAACCGTTGGTTTCAAATAACTCCCTGGCCCAACTAATCAAATCATCATGGGAGACATTAAATTTATCGGGGGATTTAATAACATCGTCTTTGTAAATCGGCAACTCATTGGCGATAAAACGAGCCAATACTTGATCTATGGAATCATTGATATTTGGGATAACCGCAATACCGATGGCTGCCAATTGGTGAAGATAAAACTCTTTGATACCATTGCAAATAAGAGTTTCAATCTCATGCAGGTGAAGAAGACGAACCCTTTTAAAACCTTCGCCAGCCGGACAATCGACCCTTTTTGCTGAAATTACTCTATCGTTTTCAATCTCAACAATTTCAAACTCTTTGGCAGCCTCAAAACATGGAGCAACGCTGTTGTTTAATTTCGGTATTGCAACATTCATCTTGCAACACTGTATAACAAAGATTGTGCCAAATTTCACAAAGTATTGTATATGTCTGAATTACAATAAGATACAAATTGCCGTCACTTCTAAATGTTGCACAACATGCAACAAATAATGTTGCAGTGCAACAAATAACGTTGCAATTTGGATTTATGAAACTGAGTAAATATTACAGCTGCTTCAAATCAATATTAAATCTTTTGATTTTTCGCCACAAAGTAGTTCTATGGATACCTAACTTTTGGGCAGCCTTAGATAAATTGCCGTCGTTTTCACGAAGAGATGATATTATCCGGGATTGCTCATTTATTGACTCGGAAACTGGTGTCGAATTAGTAGTGAATTCCGCGCCCAAGCTATCATTGATCTTAATCAATTCCAACGGCAGGTGTTCCTTTTGTATAATACTGCCATGACACAAAACAAAACCATGTTCAATCAGATTTTCCAACTCACGGATATTTCCGGGATAATCATAACTCATAAGAATATTCATGACTTCCGGGCTGACACTTATTATTTTTTTACCGGTTTTGGCATTATACCGTTTGATAAAATGATCCACCAAATGCGGGATATCCTCCCGTCTCTCTTTTAGAAATGGCAACGTAAATTTAACCACCGCCAGCCGGAAATACAGATCGTCGCGAAATTTCGCCTGAGCGACCAATTTTTTCAAATCTTTATTGGTAGCGGCAATGATCCTGATATTGGTTTTCACCGGTGTGGTTCCACCTAAAGGTTCGTATTCTCGCTCCTGCAAAAGACGCAGGAGTTTGACCTGAGTTGATAACGGCAATTCGCCAATCTCATCAAAAAAAAACAGTTCCGCCCTCGGCTGACGCAAGTTTCCCCTCTTTATCCTGCTTGGCATCGGTAAAGGCGCCTCTTTTATATCCAAATAGTTCCGACTCAAAAAGTTGGGCAGGTAATGTTCCACAGTTTATTATTATATTCTTGCCATTTTTCCGAGGGCTTAAATTGTGTATGGCCCGTTCAAACAGTTCTTTACCTGATCCCGATGGTCCCTGGATAAGAACGGTACTTTCACTTTCGGCAATATCGGGCAGGATTGAAAACAGCTTATGAATCTCCGGACTTTTGGAGATGATATCTTCCATCGAATAGTTTCGGCTAAGTTCTTTGCGGAGATGTTCAATCGGCGACAAGTCTCTGAAAGTCTCGACTGCTCCTAATACTTCATCATTATCATTTCTCAAAACTGCCGTTGAAATACTGATCGGTATCTTTTCGCCCTGGCTGTTGATAATATTAACCGGCCGGTCAATAGCTTCGATACCTGTTTCCAGCGTTTCCTGCAACAGGCAATGCTCGCAAATATCGGAATGAAACACATCCTGGCAGTGTTTGCCGATCGCCTGTGATGCCGGAATGCCGGTTATCTTTTCTGCGGCGCGGTTAAAACTGGTAATAATTCTATCACTACTAACCGTAAAGACGCCATCGGCAATAGAGCTTAATATAACTTTAAAAAATTTCAGGCTTTCCGATTTATCATCCATCTTTTATCCCAAATACTATTTCTGTCTGCTACAAGGAATATATAATAATAATCCCCTGCAAGCAACCTATGACATAATTTAAAGGTCTGGAATTATTAGAAATCTATAAAGTTGGCATTCAACTGATTTGATAGAAATTTTTTATACATCAAATTTTAAAATTTTTTATTATGTTTCCCATAAGATTACAGGCAACGCCAAAAGAAAGAAACTTATCATGTCAAAAATTGCAATTCTCTATTGTAAACGGATTCAAGATCACTCATGTATCGCTTGTGCCAAATGTCATAAAGGCATGGCCGAGAAAAACGGCGAATTTGCCCAGTATGATGAAATCGAGTTGGTAGCGATGACCGACTGCGGCGATTGTCCGGGGTTGACATTTCCAAGAGTAAAATTGCTGACAGAGGTTACCAAAAATCTTGACCGACCGATTGATGCCATTCATTTCGGAACCTGCGTCAAATTAGCGATGGAAACTGCCGCTTGTCCAATCGATTTCGATGAGCTCAAGCCACTTTTGGAGAATAAATTCGGTATTAAAGTTATACTTGGAACACATTCATATTAAGATTTATACTCCAACATATATATATATATATTGATTAACCCCTATTTACCTCCGCGTCCGCCACCTCTTTCCATGTTTTCATGCTGACACCCTTGCCCATAACCGGATCCTCTGCCCGATAGATTGGCCCCATCTTTAAAAATATTTTCCGTTTGGTTGCCTTTTCTTTGCCCGTGTCCCTGACATGCTTTGGCCGGGTCCATTTCAATAAGTCTGCCTGATTTTATCTGTACCACAGTGTCAGACACTTTCTTTGAATCAGCCATATATATTTTAATCCCTTCAGTATTGAGGGCCTCAATAGCCCGACGTCCCATACCTGTGCAAACGACACATTTTACCTTGAATTTCATCAGTTGATTCATCGGATGGCAGGTTCCATGATCATGATGGGCATTGCGATTTTCGAGGATTTCCAGGGCTCCATCCTCACTGTTATACAATGTAAAAAACGGGGCGGAACCAAAATGACCAAAGACCTCATCATCCAAACCGGCATTACCTTTGGTTGGAATACATACTAACATCCTACACCTCTTCTTCTTTTAAGTTAATAATTATTGCATCGTTATTTAAAATGGCATTTACTATTTGTTGTCTTCCGCTATATAATAGGCGCTGAATGGTCCCTCGTGAAATACCCATCCGGTGACCAGCCTCTTCTTGTTCCAGACGCTCACCGTCGCAAAGACGAATAGCCTCGAATTGATCAAGACTTAATTCAGTCGTTTCTATCTCTTTGAGTGGAATTCCCTGCGGCTTATAAATACGATCAGCGTTGTATTTGCGGCAGCATCTTCTTTTTTTTGGTCGCACCATTACAAAACCTCCTATATTGTGCATACGCACATTACTATTATCGACCATTTGTTTATTAATGTCAAGTTAGAATCACATAGAATTTAAATTAATTTGTGATTTTACTTCTCTTGGGAGATATTGGAGATATTATTGAACAAAGACGCCGTTTTACATTAGATCTTTTGAAATTGAATTAGAATTTATACCCATATTATAATTGCAAAATCATCATTATCGCAATGTTTAATATTCTGGGTCATAGTTGCTTGACATATACATCAAAAAATTGCGAAATTCGTATAGCGATCCCCGCCATAGACTTTGAAAGCCCCGACACGAGTTGGGGCTTTTCATTTTACAAGCAGAGTTATGGTCGCTCGAAACAGGGATCTGGTATAACGTTATTGGAAACCCCAAGCGGCAATGTAATTCGCACTTGTCCCCTCGGCCGCGATGTTGCCTCCTGCTGCAATCAGCTTATTGTCATAGACGGTGAGAGCATAGACGCTGCTGTGCACAAATCCGGGTCCGAGAGTCGTCCAGGAGGAACCATTCCAAGTTGCGATAAAATCCGCACTTGCCCCGTTGATAATGCGGAACGATCCCCCAGCGATCAGCCTGCTGTCATAGACGATAAGAGCACTCACGCCGCCGTTCATAAATCCGGATCCGAGAGGTGCCCAGGACGAACCGTCCCAAGCAGCAATATAATTCGCACCTACTCCGCCGGCGGTGTCGATATATCCTCCAGCAATCAGTTTGTTATCATAAACTGCAAGAGACCAGACCCCGATCTCCTGCACACCGGTTCCGAGAGGTACCCAGGACGAACCGTCCCAGGCCGCAATACGATTCGCACCTACCCCGCCGGCAGTGCTGAACCTTCCCCCAGCGATAAGCTTGTTATCATAGACGGCGAGAGCATGGATGATGCTGTCCATGCCGGTTCCGAGTGGCGCCCAGGACGAACCGTCCCAGGCCGCAATACGATTCGCACCTGCCCCACACCGGCCGTGCTGAACATTCCTGCTGCGATAAGCTTGTTATCATAGACGGCGAGAGCATGGATGACGCTGTCCATACCGGTTCCGAATGGAGCCCAGGACGAACCGTTCCAGGCCGCAATACGATTCGCGCTTACCCCGCCGGCAGTATGGAAGAATCCTCCAGCAACCAGCTTACTGTCATAAACTGTAAGAGCGTTGACCATACTATCAACATCAACACCTGTTCCAAGGCGTGCCCAGGACCAACTGGGAGTTGAGGCTACCGACTTGTCATCATCCGAACAGCTGATAACAAGCATTCCCGCGATTATCAAGAGGCATATCGCTGTGCAAGCAGAGATCCTAAAAATGTTCATTAGACCTCCAAATGTGAAAATGAACCGAAGAAAGATGTCTCCGTTCGAGATGGGCTTATACTATAAGCCAATTTAGACAATTCTATCCGAGAAGTCAATCGGAATATATCAACGGTCAAATGCGAGTGTTTTCAATCTGCTTCCGTCAATAAGGGCAAAGCGCGACCGAAATGGGAACTAGAGAACTACCAAAATTTGGGGAAAGTGATATTGGGACCTATTATTTAATCAATACAAAATGCGATTTTAAAAGTTATGGCTATTGAATAGTCAACCCGCTTAATAATATAAACATTTGCATAGCATTAAGTTACATCTTGTAGTGGTTTATCCTTTAAGCCCAATATTTGTTATTTTCGTTTTTCAATCTAACGAAATTTATCTTTAAAACTGATATCAATCTCTTCTATTTTGATTTTGAGCAGATTTGGAAAACTTAGAGGACTTGGTTGTCGTTTTGGTCTAATTCTACTCTCGCTTTAGGCAGCGACTGCGGATAGTTATCTTTCAAAAAGGCAATCAGAGCTTCACGCACCTCGCATCGCAGCTCCCATGCGGCTGATGAATCGGCAGCGCTCATCAGCGCCCTTACTTCGACGGTCTTATCGGTGGTATTGGTCATTTGAACGGTGCCAACTTTTTTATCCCAATGCGGAGAGTTTTGAAGAATACGATTCAGCTCCTCACGGATGGCGTCAACCGGGACAGTGTAGTCGACATAGATGAAAACAGTTCCAAGTATGTCGGCCGAAACCCGAGTCCAGTTTTGGAACGGTTTTTCTATGAAATAACTTATTGGGAGTATCAGCCGGCGCATGTCCCAGATGCGAACAACGACATAAGTAAGGGTGATTTCCTCTATTCGCCCCCACTCTCCTTCGACGATGACGACATCATCCAGTCGAATCGGCTGGGTAATAGCTATTTGTATCCCGGCCAGAATGTTACCCAGCGTTCGCTGAGCGGCCAGACCCAAAACGATTCCGGCAATCCCAGCCGAGGCCAGAAGGCCGGTGCCGAGTTCACGGAAGCGTTCAAAGCTTAGAAAAACGACGCCCAGACCGACAAAGATAATAAAGGTTATCGTCAAACGCCTGAGGATTTTGACCCGGGTGTGCATCTCTCTCGCCCGCAGGTTATCTTTAACATCGACCCGAAAATGATGCAGGACCACCTCCTCAGCAACATAGACGAGTCTAATCAGTGCATATAAAACCACCGCGCCCAGAATAATGGTAAGAGTCGATCTGATCACATCAAAAGCATCTTTTGAAAATTGTTTGGAAATTAGAGGCAGCAGCAGATAGACGGCCAGGGTAATGAAAACATAGCGGGAAGGTCGTCGCCACTGACGGTTGAGCAAATCATCGAGGATTGTTCTCGTGTTCCGGGCGAAACGTCTGACGGGCGTCCAGACGATCAGATGAGCTATCAGTCCAACAAGATAGCCGATCAGAATGGTTCCCAGCAGCCAGGCTGCCGGTTCAAGTTGGTTCCAAATGCTCCGCAGTTCTATTTCGAACATTGTATCATACCCTCAGGTATTTTTTTTTAGTAACTGAAAGGAATCGATTCATCCGTCCGACATCAAAAATTCCGGCTTTGGCCACGGCCGCTTCGCTGACATATTTATCAAGCAGGTCGGATACAGCCGCTTGTTTGTTTCTTCCTATCTTCACTCTTCTCCGAAAAATCGGCGAACCCAGCGATGAACATCATTGCGCCTGACTTCGGCTCTTAAAATTTTCATCCGATGTTCTTTTTCTTCTACGGACATTTTAAAAGCAGCATAGATGGCGTCTGCTGTAAGGTCAATATCGAACGGATTAACAACAATCGCACCTTTTCGCAATTGCGTGGCGGCCCCGGCAAATTCAGACAAAATAAGAGCCCCACGGTTATCAACCGAAGAAGCACAATATTCCTTGGAAACGAGGTTCATACCGTCGCGAAGCGGAGTAATGAGAGCTATATCCGCCGCCTTATAGTGACCAACAAGCTGAATTCGATCTAAAGTCCTAAACTGGTAATGAATCGGTATCCAGCCACCAGAAGAAAAACGACCATTAATTCTGCTGGCTAATGACTCGAGCTCATTTCTTAATTCCTGATATTCGGCGACATTTAAACGCGAAGGAATGACCACCTGCATTAATGAGATTCTACCGCGAACATCAGGATATTTTTCAAGTAGCCTTTCGAAGGCCCGCAATCTTTCCGGGATACCTTTGGTGTAATCAAGGCGGTCTAAACCAAGAACCATTGTCTCGGCATTTATATTTTCTTTTAAGAACCAAGCTGTATCCGAGGTTTCTTTGGTTTTTGCTAAATTATTGAAATCATTAAAATCAATAGATATTGGATAATGACCGATCAGAATTTCTCGATTGGTGTAATGAATAATCGACTCCTGCATTTTGGATACAGTTTTTGCCTCCGGAACCAGCCATTTCAAACATGAAATAAAATTCCGCTTATCGACTGAGGTTTGAAAACCGATATGGTCATAATCTAAAAGAGCTTCCATTATCGCGGCTTTTCGCGGAAGTCTTCTTAATAAATCAAGCGATGGAAAAGGAATATGTAAAAAGAAGTTGAGCCTGCTTTTAATTCCCAATTCCCTTAAATAATGACCGGCAAAAATTAATTGATAGTCATGTATCCAAATAGTATCATCGACCTTATTATTCTCAGCGATGATTCCGGCGAATTTTTTATTTACACTTCGATATGTTTCGTAATCCTCCAGGTTAAAAGAAAACTGCCCGAGTAGATCATGAAACAATGGCCAAATTGATTTATTGGAAAAGCCACGGTAAAATCTCGAAATTTCTTCTTCAGTAATCTTGACCGGAATCAGTCCAAATTTCTCTTTTTTGCTATAATTTAAAAGAAGCGATTTAAAAGGAACCTCGGAGCTGCAACCGGGCCAGCCTATCCAGGTGCCCTTGGTTAGGCTAATTATCGGTTTCAGTGCGGTCACCAGACCACCAGTGCCCGGTCTAACTTCGTAGCCACTAATCTTATCACCGAAGATAGCTACCGGTAATCTATTTGATACTACTACTAAGCGTTTATGCATGATATATAATTGTTACCTTGATATTCAATATAGGGAAAATAATTTCAAATGCAAATCGGTAACAATTATTGGTGTTTAAAGAGTGTATATTGAATCCAATTATCCAGAAACTCAAGCAGTTCAATCGGTGGGGTAAGTTGAAGATCTGCATATGTTGATCGGGATTTTTCATTAACAAGGACCTTTAAACCGCGATCGCCGAGAGCGCTAAAGGCGTCTTCATCGGTAAGATCATCGCCAAGATATGCAATCGGCACATCATCGGTAATATTGCTTAGAATCGCGTTTATGGCGGTGCCTTTATCCAGGCAATCGGGACGTATTTCAATTCCGCCATCAAAAAGAAACAACTTCATACCAAAATCTGATACTATTGGCTCCCAATAATTTTTGACCATTAATTTAAGATCCTGGGCAGTTTTTTCAGCTAAACCTCGCCAATGAAAAGCACACCCGGCAGGTTTTAATTCAGCAATCTGATCCAGTTTATTCTGCGATATCCAATCTTTTATTTTGCTTAACCCTTTGATAACACTTTTTCCGGCCAATAATTGGTAACCCTTTTTCGTGCTAAATCTTTCGGCGCCATGGCTCCCCCACATCTCGGGGTAACTTTTCAAACCTAATAGCCTTTTTAATGTTTTGATATCTCGTCCGGAAATTATAAATATTTCAGTTGTAGTGGAATTTTTAAGCAAGCTTAATCTATCTCGTATACCTTTATAGGGCAAGGCATTATCGCGATCCGGTGTGAAGGGCGATAGAGTGCCGTCATAATCAAGAAGCAGTATGTTTTCGGGGGAAGTTTTCAACTTATCCCAGAAGGAATCTAATGACACTTCGGATTTAAGAATTTCCATGAATATAACTTAACCGGCGATAAGATGATTTGCAAGACCTTTACGGAGCCCCAACATCAAAGTAAGATATTCTCTCAAGTGGCGGTTACACAAATAATTTTCCTGAACAAATTCTTTGGCCGTTTGACCGATTTTACTTATAACATCCGGTTGATAGAGCAGTTTTCTTATTCTCAAGGCAGCACCTTCAGGTGTGTCGACCAAAAAGCCAGTATGATGATTATGCACTTGTAACCTGATACCGCCGGTATTGCCGCCAATAACCGGTTTACATTTCCACATTGCTTCAGTAACCGTTAATCCGAAGCCTTCTTGCAATGATTTTTGAATAACGATTGTCGACGCTCTCTGCAGGGCATTAATAACTCGATGCGAGTCAGGCGGCAGCATCAGGATATGAATGTTTTTATTGCCATTGGCCGCTTGATTGACTTCCTCCAACACCGCTGCTCCTTCCGGGTCATCGGTTGCCCCGCCGCCGGCCAATACCAGCTGCGCATTAAAAGCACCATTAAGCAGATTAAATGCTTTGATTACGCCGATTGGGTCTTTAAACCGATCGAATCGGGAAATCTGGCAAAGTATAGGGCGATTAGGATCAATATTGAAGTTCTGTAAGGTATCTTTGATTTCCTTATCGCTTAGTTCGATATTTTTATCCGAAAGTGGATCAATACTCGGCGCAATAATAAATTGCGGGTGATCAAGTTTATGGGCGAAATCCGGCATGGAAAATATGGACGCATTAAAATTGTTGACCTTGGAACGCAGATAATTCCATACTGCCCGATTTGGACGACTGGCGTCGATATGACATCGCCAAATCCACTGGCCTCTTTTATCGGGACAAAGCTCATGAAGAAAAGCTGGCTGGGGATCATGAATCACAACAAAATCGGCATCCTGCAAAATAGGCCTGAGACGCTCGGCATTACCGGCGACGGTATCCTCATAGGCTCGAATCATCCGGTCCGTAAGAATGACATCATTACCCTGAAGACCATTATGGAATGTCTTGGTTGTATTAAAATATTCGGCGTTCCCTTCAATAACCTCCCATAAAGCATCAAGCCCAAGCTCCTTCATCAAGGGAATCATCCAAAAGAGGATTTCGGCCACTCCTCCTCCTTCACGGGTTGAGTTCACATGCACCACCGAGGCACCCTTTAGATCGCGGGCCACCTGCCGTAATTTGGAGATTGCAACCGGGCCAATTATTTTTTCATAGTTAATTAATGTTTTTTTCATGCTTTGCTTCTTTAAAGAATTCGGTAGTAACTGCCACCAGCGTGTTTTTTAATTCAGCCAAAGTCAAAAAGTAGAAATCGATTTCACTGAGAGTTTTTATTAAAGGCTTCACCTCTAATTCAAACTCTGATAGCCATGCGGTGAAATCGTCCACCATCCATTTGGTGCGACGGCGGGCTTCAATGAAGTGATAATAGATCGAACCATGAGACATATTTGGTAACTGCTCATAGAAATCATAGGGCCGGTTTAACTTAATATCTGTTTCGAATACAACTGTGACTGCCTGAAGAAATTGGAAGGCCCGATTTTTGGGTGCCCAAAGGATATGATCTGTCTCCGATAATCTTTCCTCAAGAATATCCAAAACCTGCTGTCGGAGTTCATCAACTGATTTGCATTTATAAGGATTAAGAACTGAGAGCCGCTCGGCCAAGATTTTATCTCTCAATTGCGAGCCGGCCCACAAAGCGAAATCATTGGTATAATCAGGATAATCGAAAGTCGGCCTGATTACCGTTTCACAAAAATGGTGAAAAAGACACTCGTCGGGGCAAACTCGAAGCCGTTCCTCGAGTTCCCTAAGATTCATTGCCTCCTTAACCCCCGCCATCCTGGTAATTAAAGAGCAGTCTTTAACTTTAAATCCCATATCATTATATTCGGACATTACCCGTATTCCTTAATTAAATCGCTTAATTGTCTATATTATACGCTATTAAACACTATTAAGAGCTTGATATTTAATTTATTAGTGATTTAATTTTTATTAATCTGAATTGCGTCATTGATTCAATGGTTTCTTACATAAAAAAGTTGCGAAGATCGTATAACCCATCCCCGCATTATTTTGTCATTAGTTAGAACTTCTTTCGAAGTTCTTTTTTGTTGCCCAGAGGAAAAGTATAGTGCACAACAACTTGTGGGCATTCATACTCTATTTTGTTGATAATTGATTTTAGGAAATATTTTCTTTCAAGAAATTTACTTTTAAGTAATAATGACTTTAGATCAGCGACATAAGATATTAACTGTGTCTTTTCGATTGAAATCTGGGAAGAATACCTATCTTGCCTAAAACGTAATTCGTTATTCCCTTGACGCAATTCATCGACCTCAGATTTGTATTTTCTTAAACGTGGAGCAAGATCATCAAATGTAAAACTACCGGTTTCGATGGTATTATAAAGTTTGTCAATTTTGGATTCAGTTTTGATTAATTGCTTTGACAAACCTTTGATTTTCTCATCAATATTCATACCCTGTTTACTTATTTTTTTATTCGTAACAAAAGTAGCTCTGACAGATTCTTCTCAGTTAAGACAAGTTTCTGGAGTTGTTCTATTACCTTATTTTCTATTCGATCAGTATTAATTGGTTTACAGTCACAAATCCCATTATCCATTCTCGCTCGACTTTAGCAATGATAATATCGATACTTCCCGGACTTTGCTGATCCACCAGGCATTGCTTTACCGCACTTCTTACAATGCATCATACTGCCAAGTAGATAATTACTTGAAGTTCGACGCGGGTGACGATATTGAAATGATCGAGATTGAATGTGACGCTGAAATCAAAAGCCGAGCTCTTCCAACAAAAGAATCTATCGATAAGAGAATCAGATATGAAACCTCTTTAGAAAGGCAGTTTTATAGAGCGCTACATGAGCTTATACGTATTCAGAATGCCAGAAATGGTGGAAATCCTGCGATTCCGTTGGCATTTGATGTCAATGTTTCAAGCGAAAATTAATTTGGCTTTGTTTCGCAAAATCATATTATATCTCAACTGTTATTTATTGTAATAAATTACGCTTCTTATAAATTAACTTCTATTGACTTTCATCTTATCTTTTATAATCTATTGAATTGTATAAATTGAAGGAAAACAAATGGTCATTAATGATGATGGTGAATAATCCTCTGAGGCAGAAAAGCAGTAAAAATGCCAAATTCCAAGAGTCATAATTCTATTGAAACAAGCGCCAATCTTGTTTCATTATCCCGCAAAATATTACTAAGTGCCGGTAAGGGATTGGATCGAAAAGAATTTAGATCAGAAGTCCTGAAAATATTAATCAGAGAATGTAAATGTGATGCGATTGAATTACGAATACTTGAATATGGAAAGTTGTGGCAAAGCGAACAGTCAATTGATAACAATTTTTCGTTTTCTATATTAAAAAAGGAATGTAGAGTTGATAATTCCGGCCATATTATTCCATGCTTAGATATTGAATCTGACCTTGAGAGCATTTACGAGGATATCTTTTGTGAAAATTTCAACTCAGCACTGCCATACTATACAAAATATGGAAGCTTTTTTGTAGGAAACACCGGATTACCGCTGGAATTGAGTTCCGAAACATGCAAATGGGCAGGTGGGCGAAGCATAAATATTGATTGCGAGTACAAATCAATTGCTGTGATTCCTTTCTTAATTAAAGGCAGTCCCTCCGGTTTAATAATATCAAAGAGTAAGCAGAAAAATTTCTTCGAATCAAAAAATGTTATCATGTATGAAGAAATTGCACAAATATTGGGAATTGCAATTGAACACAGGCGGGCTCAGATCGCTTTAAGAGAAAGAATCAAAGAGTTAACTTGTCTTTTCGGAATTGCCAAAGTTGCGGCGCAACCAAATATCGAATTGGAGTCTATCTTAAAAGATATTATAAGACTTTTGCCACTCGGCTGGTTATACCCTGAAGTGGCCGAATCTTCTATTATATTAGATGGACAAACTTACGAAACCGGTGGTTTCAATGCAAATCTACCAAAAATAAGTTCTAAAATTTATACTAATGGCAATTTTCGGGGTACTGTGGAAGTAGCCTATAACACTGAAATGCCTGAGCTTGATGAGGGTCCTTTTTTACTGGAAGAGCGCAATTTAATTGATGCTATAGCTCGAGAAATATCGATTATAATTGAACGGATGCAGGTCGAAGAGGAAAAAGAGAATTTACAGGAACAACTGAGGCATGCCGATCGATTGGCTACCATTGGACAATTGGCCGCCGGCGTTGCTCATGAATTAAATGAACCATTAGGAAGTATCCTTGGTTTTGCTCAGCTTATAAAAAAGGATCTGAATAACCCACAGCAAATAATGATGGACGTTAATAAAATAGAATCGGCTTCACTTCATGCTCGCGAAGTCATAAAAAAATTGATGATTTTCTCTCGTCAATCACCTCAAAAAAAGAGTCCCATAAATTTGGATCGTATTGTGGAAGAAGGGCTTTATTTCCTTGAATCACGGTGTGCCAAAGCTGACATCAATTTAATCAAGGAGCTTGACGGCAATCTGCCTGATTTTGTGGCAGACAAAAGTCAACTGTATCAAATTTTGGTTAATCTGGTGGTTAATTCTATCCAGGCAATGCCGGATGGTGGAACAATTAATATTAAGACATCACACGACGAAACCAATGTTATTCTTTCAGTAAAAGATAGCGGATTGGGGATTGAGGAAGATATTCTCAATAAGATATTTATTCCATTTTTTACCACCAAAGATATAGACGAAGGAACCGGTTTGGGTCTGGCGGTGGTCCATGGTATTGTTACTTCACATGGCGGTTTAATAAAAGTCGAGAGTAAACCGGGCGAAGGAACAGTGTTTAATATATATTTACCAATTAGTCATGGGGATAAAGATGAGCAAATCAACAAATAAATCTTCTGTATTGGTTGTGGACGATGCCCCCGATACAGTAGAAATAATCAAACGAAACCTCGCCTCACACGGATATGAAGTCTTTACCGCAAATAGTGTTGATACCGCGATTGAATTCCTTGATATCAATTCTGTTGATTTGGTAATTACCGATTTACGGATGCCAAAAGTCAGCGGATTAGATCTTGTACGTCATGTGCGGGCCAACATGAAAGATACCGAGATTATTATGATAACCGGCTATGCCACCATTGATAGTGCTGTCAAGGCAATAAAAATAGGAGCCGAAGAGTATCTTTCCAAACCTTTCACCAATGAAGAGTTATTAAATGCCGTTCAATGCGCCATTAATAAACTGCGGGCGAGAAAAACAATTGATAACGATACCGGCCCGATTACTGCACCATTGGAAGGAATGATCGGCGAGTCGTCAGCGATGCAACTTGTTTATAAAGCCATTTTTAAGGCCGCAACAACAATGGCAACGGTTCTTATTACCGGCGAAAGTGGAACCGGAAAGGAAATTGTAGCCCGAGCAATACATTATAACAGCAATCGCGCCTCAGCTCCTTTTGTACCGGTCAATTGCGGTGGAATTCCTGAAGGGCTTTTGGAAAGCGAATTATTTGGACATGTCAAGGGGGCATTTACCGGGGCAATCGAATCACGTGCCGGCTTTTTCCAGACTGCTGAGGGGGGAACAGTATTTCTGGATGAAATCGGTGAAATGAGTTTGGCCATGCAGGTGAAGCTTTTAAGAGTTTTGCAGGATAAGGAAATTACAATGGTGGGCGCAGGCAAGTCGCGCAATGTTGATGTAAGAATTTTGGCCGCGACAAATAAGGAGCTTCGGAAACTCGTTAGCAAAGGTTCCTTCCGCGAAGATCTGTATTTCAGGCTTGGTGTGCTTACTATCGATGTTCCCCCGGTCAGTGAACGGGAAGATGATATTTTATTGCTCTGCCAACATAATGTGACCAAATTTTCCAAAGAATCGGGTAAGGTCCCGCTAGCATTTACTGATAGAGCCTTAAACATTCTAAAAAACTACAGCTGGCCGGGCAATGTGAGAGAAGTAGAAAATTTGATGCAAAGACTTATCGTAATGATCGATAATGAAACAATTGATGCCCCGGATCTACCCTCTTTTATGCGCTTAACAACATCGAAAAAATCTGGATTGAATAAGTCTTTAACTCAAGTAGAGTATGAACATATAAAAAATGTTTTAATTAGCGTTGATGGCAATAAAACAAAAGCGGCCGAAATTCTTGGTATAGATCGCAAGACTCTTCGAGAAAAATTGAAGAATCGCGAAAATGAAAACAATTAAGTCAACTGAGGATAATTTCCTCAACGGATGGGCCAGGTGGGGCAATTCTCCCCACTGGTATTAATTTCTCCAGTATTTCGTTTAGTTTCAATTTCCAAGAGCGTTCTCAAAAAAAGAAAAAATAAAAATTCCTATTTATTTCTATATCAATATTTCTGATTGTACAAAGATATTCTGGCATAAATACAATCTATTTTATTGAAAAACTATTTTTACATCAATGGCTCTATCTGATTGCAATTCTACACAATAGGCCAATAAATTATTTTTTCGATATGCTCATTACTTACTATATAATCTCTTTTGTTTAAGATTACGGCAATCATCTATATATACAATAATAATTTAATTCTAATTTTAAAATCGCTCTATAAATAGCAATATCATAAAAGCGGTACGGTTTTTGTTTAAATCTTTATTAATGATAAGATAAATAGATCGGTAATTATTTTAAGGAGGTAAGAAATGGATAAGTCCAAAGTTGCAAATCTCACTAATAAGAGAGATGGAAAAACAATCAAGGCCGATTCGTTATGCGCCACTTGTAATGATGTCGCAATTTGTGTCTATAACGGCCAGGCCAACCAACCTGTTATTTTCTGCGAAGAATTTGAGGCGAGCGACGCACCACAAATCAGATTATATGGTGTCGGAGAAGCAGTTGTTGAGAAATCGATTGAAATAAGTACAACCGGACTGTGTCTAAACTGTGATAATAACGCCGCCTGCAATTTCACGAGAGAAAACGGGGCAGTATTCCATTGTGAAGAATATGTTTAGATAGCAAAACAAATTGACTGATAACAATATAAGACTAATTGCCAAACCATATTTTCATTAGGGCGATTAGATTTTTCGGAGGCTCAAATGGTTGCTGTCAAAGAACATCAAAAAATACCGACTGAAATTTCAAAAAATAATTTATATGAAAATGTAAATAAACAATTTAATAAAGCGGCCGACTTGATGAATCTGGATTCCAGTGTCAGAGACAGACTTTCAAAAACTACCAATGAAATCACTGTAAATTTTCCGGTCAGGATGGATAGTGGCAAACTTAAAATGTTCACTGGGTATCGTGTCCAGCACTGTGATGTTCTCGGTCCGTATAAAGGTGGGTTACGTTATCATCCGGCGGTAGAAATAAATGAAGTCCGCGCTCTTGCAACCTGGATGACATGGAAAGGTGCAATAACCGATATTCCATTCGGCGGAGCTAAAGGAGGCATTCAATTTGATCCGTCCAAATATTCAAAACTTGAGCTTGAACGGATTACAAGACGGTTTACCTATGCGCTTGGAAATAATATCGGCCCGGAATATGATATTCCAGCCCCGGATGTCAACACTAATGCTCAGATAATGGCCTGGATTTTGGATACATATCTATCAATGATGCCTCCTCATGAACGGCAGCGCTGCAACCATGTAGTGACAGGTAAGCCGATTGAAGCCGGTGGCAGTATTGGGCGGGATAAAGCGACTGGTCAGGGAGTTGTTTTTTCTATCGTCGAATGGGCCAAAGATAAAGGTTTTAGTCTTGATGGTGCAACCTATATGGTTCAAGGGTTTGGTAATGTCGGCTCATGGGCATCGAAACTGTTGAAGCCTTATGGTTCAAAGTTGGTGGCCGTTGAAGATGCAACCGGAGTTATTATCAATTCGAACGGTATTGATCCTGACGATTTGGTCTCCTATGTTCAGACCAAAGGTGGTGTTGGTGGATATTCCAAAGCTAAGCCGAGTAATCACAAAACCTTTATGAAAACAAAAGCTGATATCTTTATTCCAGCAGCATTGGAAAACCAAATTACAGCTGAAACTGCTCTTTTTCTGAATGTGCAATTAGTGGCTGAAGGGGCAAATGGCCCGACAAATCCAGACGGAGACAAGATACTGGGCGAACGTGGTATAGATTTGCTTCCGGATATTCTCTGCAATTCAGGAGGAGTCATCGTTAGCTATTATGAGTGGCTTCAAAATAAAAGAAGTGAGTTTTGGGATATTGAAGAAGTTGATAGCAAGCTTGAAAAGAGAATGAAAAAAGCTTATATAAAGGTTCGCGATGCTGCTCAGAAATATAAAACCGATTGGCGAACAGCAGCATATATAGTAGCGCTATCGCGGTTAGAAACGGTATTTAAAGAGCGCGGCATTTTTCCGTAAGATATATGATCTACATTATCAAAAACATCTCACCGCCGGGGAATTATTCCCCGGCGGTTCAGTTTCACCCAGTTAGCAACCTTTATAAACTCGCAAATATCTAATTGTATAACAAACAAATCGTCCTTACCAATTTCTCAACACTATGTTAGTCTTCATGTTACATCTCACTTATAATGCTATAAACTATTTATATCTTTTTGAAAAAAATCGGCACAGCTTTTGATATAACAACTATGAACGTAAAGGATAGAATATGAAATGAAATTGATAAGAGATATAACAATTTTGATAAAAAAAGGGATTGGTTTGTTGTTCCCGGTATCTCCTTCTTTCACAAAGCCAAGAAAAAGCTGGTTCTGGGATAATGAGCCGATCCCTTACTTTTTAAAATCTTCCGTTTTTCTTCATAAGGGGAGGAATTTATTATGAATTCGCCATTAAAAGCAGAAAGACCCGGCCTTTGCATGACCTGCAATAATGCTCCTGATTGTGTCTATCGCTCTCAACGCGGATTCGATGCACTGTATTGTGAAACTTACGATTGTTATGCAGTAGTAACCAATAATAGTAATGACAGTCTCTATACGGAACCGATTATAGCTTCGGTTACCCCTCCTCAACATCCCGCCAAGGGTCTATGTTCAAATTGCGATAATTATGAAGACTGCTTTTTGCCAAAACCGGAAGAGGGTGTTTGGCATTGCGAGGAATATAGATAAAACAATAACATTATTGATTCGACAATTTGTTAAAATATAAAGGTTGCAAAATGGAAAAAGTAGAGGATGTAGGTAAGCAGGCCAAGAATAATAACCATAAGGGAAAATTGATTGCTACTCTGGAAGAAATACAATCAAAGTATGGTTATCTTCCCGAACAGGAATTACGCATTGTTGCCGCCGAAACCGAGCATTCATTAGTCGATATTTACGGAGTCGCCACTTTTTACCGGGCATTTAGTCTTAAGCCGCGTGGAAAACATCTTATCTCAGTCTGCTTGGGAACCGCTTGTCATGTACGCGGTGGACCAGCCATAGCCAAAGAGATTGAGAAGCAACTCAAAATCAAAGCTGGCGAAACAACAGCCGACGAACAATTTACTCTGGAAACCGTTAATTGTCTTGGTGCCTGTGCTTTGGGTCCGGTGGTGGTAGCTGATGGTCACTATTTTTCAAATGTAAAAACTTCAGAAGTCAAAGCAATTCTGGATAAGGCTACTGAAGGTTTTGATAAATTGGAAGTTGAAACTGACCAGCGGGTATTCCCGCTGGAAGTCTGTTGCGCCCGATGCAATCACAGTTTGATGGACTCTCGCCATATTATTGACGGTCACCCGGTCATTCGTGTGACAGTTTCATTTGGCAACAAACATGGCCGTTTAACCTTATCGAGTGTCTATGGTAGTGATAAAGTCGACTCTGAACATGAGATTCCACACGATACTGTTGTCCAGATGTTTTGCCCGCATTGCCATGCTGAGTTAATCGGCGGTGCCCCCTGTGGCGACTGTGGAGCACCTATGGTACCTATGATAGTTAAAGGGGGCGGAGTGGTTCAGATTTGCTCGCGAAGCGGTTGTAAGGGACATTTACTGGATTTGGGCGGATCAACTATTGACTAAACAGAATTATATGATTGTTCGAGGAGAAATAAATAGATGAAAAAACTTCATACGGTCGAAGAACTTCATAACTTCCGCCATCGCATATTAGACGAAAAGAATATCGAGTATGATAAGCCGACCCTGGTAATATGCGGAGGTACCGGCGGTTTGGCAAGCGGGGCAAATGATGTTATCAGGGTCATGAAGCGGCATATCCTTAAACAGGGATTGCAGGAGAAAGTGGCCATAAGAATAACCGGTTGCCAGGGTTTCTGTGAAATGGATCCATTTATTTTAGTTCAGCCGGGGCGTCACCTCTACCCCAAACTTAAGATGGATGATATCCCAACGGTTATCGATTCCGCAGTCGGTGGATATGTTGCGGATAATTTGATTTATAAAGATCAGCGCGAACAAAAACAGTACAACAATCAAAATGATATACCGTTTTTCAAAAAGCAGACCAGAACAATTTTGGGAAATAATGAGCACTTGGATCCAATTAGAATAATGAACTATATTGAACAAGATGGTTATGCAGCTTCTGAGAAAGTTTTATCAGAACTTAATCCCAAATCTATTATAGATGAAGTTTTAAAATCAGGAATAAGAGGTCGTGGTGGAGCCGGATTCCCAACCGGCAAAAAATGGGAATTTGCCTTTTCTTCAGGTAAAAAAGGTGAACAAAAATATATTATTTGCAATGCTGACGAGGGTGATCCAGGGGCATATATGGATCGATCTCTTTTGGAAGGTAATCCTCACGCGATAATTGAAGGGATGCTAATTGGCGGTATTGCTATTGGTGCCACCAAAGGAATTATTTACGTCCGCAGCGAATATCCGTTGGCGATCAAACACACTCTTATTGCTCTCAGACAGGCCCGCGATTTAGGTATTTTAGGCCAAAATATTATGGGTACTGGAATTGATTTTGATATAGAAATCTTTCGAGGTGCCGGAGCCTTTGTCTGTGGCGAGGAAACCGCACTTATTAAATCTATCGAAGATTTAATGGGCGAACCTAGGCAACGTCCTCCGTTTCCAATAGCAAAAGGCCTTTGGGGACATCCAACCTGTATTAATAATGTAGAAACTCTCGCTAATATCCCGGTGATCATTAACAAGGGCGGCGATGAATATGCCAAAGTCGGGGTTCCCGGAAACACCGGAACTAAAATATTTTCTCTGGTTGGGAAAATTAAAAATACCGGGTTGGTCGAAGTACCATTAGGAACAAAAATCAGCGAAGTTGTATATGACATTGGCGGCGGCCCTGTCGGTGACGCCAAAATAAAGGCGGTGCAAACCGGTGGACCATCAGGAGGATGTATTCCGGCCAGCATGTTTGATATGTCAATTGACTATGATAGTCTTGCCAAAGCCGGTTCTATTATGGGTTCCGGCGGTATGATTGTTATGGATGAAAATACCTGTATGGTCGATGTCGCCAAATATTTTATGGCATTTTTAAGAGATGAATCATGCGGCAAATGCTTTACTTGTCGTAAAGGCACGCAGCGGATGTATGAAATACTTGAGGATATTTCCCAGGGTAAAGCAACTTTGAAAGATTTGGATTTGCTCGAAGAGTTGGCGCATGTCGTAAAAGATACTACCATGTGCGGTTTGGGACAATCGGCTTCCAATCCGGTTCTCAGCACTCTTCGTTATTTCCGTAAGGAATTTGAACGGCATATAATCGACAAAAGGTGTGATGCTTTTGTTTGTAAAGACCTCGTGGGAGCACCCTGTCAATCGGCCTGCCCGGTAGGAACCGAAGCCTGGAGATATGTCGCCCATATCGAACGGGGCGAATATGAAGAAGCCTATTTGACCATTCGTGACGCTAATCCGTTCCCCTCTGTTTGTGCTCGAGTTTGCAATCATCCTTGTGAAGAAAGATGTCGCGCGGGAACCTCCGGAGGCGACCCGATAGCCATTCGTTCGTTAAAACGGTTTGTTACCGATCGTATTGATCCATCGATATATAAACCTGAGTTAATAGCATGGACAGATGGAGAACCTCCAAAAGTAGCCGTTGTTGGTTCAGGTCCGGCGGGATTGACAGCCGCTCATTATCTTTCCTTAAAGGGGTATAAGGCGACTATCTATGAGGCTGAAGATAAACCGGGTGGAATGCTTTATTGTGCCATTCCTTCCTATCGTCTGCCAAAAGAAGTTATCAAGGCCGAGATCGATACCCTGCTCAACGAGAATATTACAATAAAGTGTAATACTGCTCTTGGACGTGATATTGCGGTTAATGATTTGTTCAGTGAAGGTTATAAGGCTGTCCTGATTGCTCTGGGAGCACATAAAAGTAAGCCGCTTCGACTGGAAAATGAAGATGTTGAGGGAGTCATACCTTCTATTCAATTTCTCAAATCATATAATATGAAAAACGAACAGATGGCCAAAGGCCGGGTTGGTGTTATAGGAGGCGGAAATTCAGCAATTGATGCTGCTCGAATGGCTCTTCGGCAAAAGAATGTTGATAATGTAACTATTATATATCGTCGGACACGAGCGGAAATGCCGGCTTTTGCCGAGGAAATTGAGGCGGCTGAACAAGAGGGTATAAAAATAGTTACTCTGACCAGCCCATCCAAAGTAATTGCTTCGAACGGACGTCTTTCTGCATTGGAATGCGCCAAAAATAAACTCGGCGATATTGATTCCAGTGGAAGACGGCGGCCAGTGCCAATTAAAGAATCAGAATATGTAATTGAGCTTGATACCTTAATCGTAGCGATTGGAGAGGATTCTGGAATTGATGCAATTTCACCGGCACGGATGAGTCAAATTGAAACCACAAAATGGAATACAATTAAAACAGATGTGGCAACCCTTCTGACCAATCGCCCGGGAGTATTTGCCGCCGGTGATGTTATCCGGGGACCAAATACCGTAATTAATGCTATAGCAGATGGAAAAAAAGCAGCCGTAATGATTGACCGCTATATTCGCGGTGTAGAGTTGACCGGTAAGGAAGAACCAAAGCTGCCAGAGTTCTATATTGCTCCATCTGTGGCTAGCGAGGGAGGTCCTTCCCTAACTAACCGGGCAGAGTTACAGCGGGCGCCCGCTGATTGGAGAAAACGTAACTTTGCCGAAGTCGAGGTTTCATTCTCTATTGATGAAGCAGCTTGTGAGGCAGGACGGTGTCTCCGATGTGACCTTGAGTTTAGCCAGTGTAACAAAAAACAAGAAAACAAAAAAGTGACATCAGGAGTCAAAGTGTCATGATAACATTAACTATAAATGGCATCGATATATCGGTCGAAAAAGGGACCACCGTGCTCGAAGCAGCCAAAATGCTGGGATTTCCCATTCCGACGCTATGTCACATGGAGGGACTTTCTCCTTATGGAGCTTGTCGCCTTTGTGTGGTCGAAATCGGAGAGGGAGAAAGAGCCAAAATGGTTTCTTCATGCACTTATCCTGCTGAGGAGGGGATGAAAGTCCGCACCACAACCAAACGTGTTGCACGAGCAAGAAAAATGGTCATCGAACTGTTGCTGGCGTCATGTCCACAATCCAAAGTGATTCAGGATATCGCCTCAAAATACGAGGTTAAACAACAGCGGTTTCGCCAGGAACATGAGGACTGCATTCTTTGTGGTCTCTGTGTAAGAATGTGCGAAGAACAAATGGTTGCCAAGGCTATTGGCTTTCGTGGGCGGGGACAAAATAGAAGCATCGGTACACCCTTTGACGTCAAATCAGAAGAATGCCGTCTCTGCGGCGGCTGTATGTACGTCTGCCCTGCTTGCCAATTACGATGTACCTTTACCGAACCTGATAAAGCAATTTGCGGTGGTTGCGCTAATATCAGCGCACCCTGCTTGGAAAAAGATAAATTTGATGATATGATGTGTTATATGGACCCTTGCGTGGCCTGTGAAATTGAAAAGGACTGCAAGGCAAAGGAGGAAAATAAAGATGTCTCTCACCAGAGTTAATCGATCAGCCGCAACGCTGACCAAAAATCGAACCGAAGATTCAATTACTCCAATATCGGGTATGTGCGTCACATGTGTTGACGGCTGCGTCGGTATGTGTGAAATTGGCAAATCAGCGTACAGAGGTCATGAGGTTATCTACCCTCAACCGTTTGGGGTTATTACAACTGCTTCCGAGAAAGAATACCCGGTTGACTATTCACACCTGAATATTATTGGTGGTGTCATCGGAGCCGAAGGCATTGAAGCTGACAGTGACAAGGCTGTTTTCCCCAATGTTAATCTGGAAGTTATTTTCGGTCATGATAAGGGCATTAAGTTTAAGCTCCCAATCATGATTCCAGGAATTGGATCAACCGACGTTGCCAAAAACAATTGGGATGGTCTTGCAATAGGTACCGCCCTGGCCGGAACCGGTTTAACCATTGGCGAAAATGTTGTCGGTATGGATTCTGAAGCTATTATCAAAGATGGTCACATTATTGACACGGTTGATCTGAAACGTCGTGTAAATCTGTTTAAAGATCACCAACGCGATGGTTATGGCGCCACAATTGTTCAGGCTAATGTTGAAGATACTCGTTTGGGCGTCCAGGAGTATGCAATTGAAAAACTTGGTGTCGAGTGGGTTGAACTTAAATGGGGACAGGGTGCCAAAAATATCGGCGGCGAAGTAAAAGTCAGAAGCCTTGAAAAAGCTCAGTTACTTTATAAACGTGGATATGTGGTATTACCTAATCCGACCGATCCTAATGTAATCAAAGCTTTCGAAAACGGCTCATTTAAAGAATTCGAGCGGCATTCACGTGTCGGTATGGTTACCGAAGAATCATTTGCCAAACGTATTGAAGAACTACGTGCGGCAGGCGCCAAATATATTTCATTAAAGACTGGCGCCTATCGTCCGTCGGCTCTTGCACTGGCAATGAAATATGCCTCAAAATATAAACTTGACGTATTAACCGTCGATGGTGCCGGTGGCGGAACCGGAATGAGCCCCTGGAGAATGATGAATGAATGGGGTATCCCGACTGTTGAATTGCACACACTGATGCACCAATACGCCACAATTCTGGCCAACAAAGGTGAATATGTCCCGACTCTGATACCTGCCGGTGGATTCACTTTTGAAGATCAAATGTTCAAAGGCCTTGCAATGGGTGCCCCGTTTGTCAAACTGATCGGTATGGCTCGTGGTCCGCTGGCCGCGACAATGGTCGGCAAAACAATTGGTCGTACAATTGAAGCCAATCAGGTACCGGTTTATGTCGAGCGATTTGGCCAGACAAAGGATGAAGTTTTTGTTACTGCTGCCGATCTCAGGAAAGAGTTAGGCGACAAAGATTTCGAGAAACTGCCAACCGGAGCGTTGGGACTTTATACTTATTATGAGCGTTTGGCCCAGGGACTTCGTCAATTGATGGCCGGAAGCCGGAAATTTAGCATCGATCATATGACTCGCGATGATCTGGTTGCCTTGACTCCTGAAGCTGCCGCGATCACCGGTTTAAAAGGTGTTATGGATTTGGATAAAGAAGAATCGGAGAAAATCTTGAATTCTTAATCCGACTACTTATATTAAATCACTTTAATATGTATGGCACCCCTGTAAAACAGGGGTGCTTTTTTAATTTTTGGTAAATAATATCACTTTTTGATGATAACAATATTGGTTTTCCATAATTACTCTATTCCAAATTTAGTCTAAAGGTCGATTGATAAAGAAGAAATGGAGTCTGACGCAGAAATCCAAAGCCGAGCTCTTCCGGCGAAAGAATCTATCGATAAAATAATCAGATATGAAACTGCTTTGGAAAAGCGGTTTTACAGATCGCCGCACGAATTGATGCGTATTCAAAATGCCAGAAGCGGCCGAAATCCGACAATTCCTATGGCAATCAATGTTAATGGCTCAAGTGAAAATTGATTTGGCTTTGTTTGGTATAAAACCATTATTTAATTGGATAGCCATAGTTTTGCTGATGAAAGCACACTAAGAATGTTATCTCTGGATACAGCGATACCATATTCGCCATGAAAACATTCCGTAAGGGATTAAAGAGGGCTGGTTTCGATATCTCCCAAAACAACCCCCAGAGGTATCAAAGCCATCCCCTACAAACGATGATTATCTGACCGCTGGGATCTAAACTTCTTCCGATGAGTCATCATGATTGCTGACAGGATCATCTTTATCTTTTTCAATAACTATTTTCCTGGCTTTTTCCGAAATTGGAAATGGCTTAAAGGTCCGGTATTTTAGCGGACATTTAGTTTCTTTAGAATTTGTATGTGCCTTTTCCCAGATGTTTTCCACGGCTCGAGGGACATTACGATAAAGGTTATTATCCCCGATTTTAGCTCGTAAACCGGTTCTCTCCAGAACATCCAGGACGTTATCGTTGAATCCGCTGATCGACAATTCGATCCCCTGTCCCTTGAGACGATCAATCAATATCGACAGAGTGTCGACCCCGGAAGCGTCCAGTTCATTGATACCGTTGCCTACAATTAATACGTGGCGAAGTTCAGGCATGGATCGGACAGCATCCAGCACCTTATTCTCAAGATAACTTACATTGGAAAATATAAGCGAGCCGGCGTAACGAATGACTGCGATATTGGGGCATTGCTCAAGTTCAAAACGGCTTCGATTTCTATATGTTCCATCCGCATGCAAAGATAACATGGCGATAGCCGGTTTCATGTTGCGAATCATATATAGTAAAAGAGAAAGTATTACTCCTATAATAATTCCTCGATCCAGATGAGGAGCAAATAGAAGTGTACAGACAAAAGTTGTTATGCCTATCAAACCATCATACCATTGGGCTTTCCAGGCATGAATAAATGATTTCAGGTTTATTAGCCCAACTACTGCCATCATAATGATCGCGGCCAAGACAGATTGTGGAAGATGATAAAGGAGCGGAGTGAAAAACAATAACACAGCAACTACCACCAAACTACTGATCACATTGGATAATCCGGTTTTGGCTCCCGCCTGTAAATTCACCGCAGAGCGTGAAAACGACCCCGAAACCGCATAGCTTTGGCCGAATGATCCAATAATATTAGCCAGACCCTGCCCAACGAGTTCCTGATTTACATCAAGCCGCTGGCCGGTTCTGGCGGCCATTGCCTTGGCTATTGAAATAGCTTCCATAAAACCGAGAAGCGAGATTATCATAGCCATTGGCAATAATCCCAGAATAATCGAAAAATCAATCTTGGGGAATTTTATTGCCGGGAGCCCCTCAGGAATAGTGCCAACAACAGCTCCGCCGCATGAAATCGTCAAGGAATCAATATCCAGTTTTTTACTTCCTATTTTCATACTCCAGTAATTGCCCGTATTTTCTTTGTCGGGATACTGCTGAGATTCCATAAAAGAACAGCTATGGACCAATGAATCACCGGCCGATAATAACCGGTATCTTCTAAGACTCGTGCGAAAGCCCCTAATTTGTCTGTCAAGATCATTAAGTTCCGCACTTAATATCTTAATTTTATGATCACATACCAGGGCACCATGATCATTTTCTCCTCCATCGTTAACAATGATATCATATTGTGCCCGCAAAGTAACCCGCTCTGCAACCTTTTCATCAATTAATTCGGTGACATTGTTAAAGCCGATGACCATACTTTGGATTTCTTCAGATTGTATCTGACTGAGTGCTATTTTTGCAGATTGCTCAAAACCTGTCGACCAGGAAATAATGGTTGTCGCCAACACAGCAATCAGGACATTTGGTATTCGCGGGTTTAATCGGCGCAATAATATCATTGTTGCCATCGCAAGGATGGCCAAAAGAAGAGTTGGCCAATGGGTAAACAAAATCGCCTCTTTGACAACATCATAAATTGTCTCATAATGATGCTCGCCCTTTTCGACAACAACACCAAAAAGTTTGGACAACTGAGAAGAGGCAATAATCAGGGCCGCCGCGTTGGTAAACCCACTGACTACCGGATGAGAAAGAAAATTGACAACCACACCAAGCTTGACAAGACCAAGCAGTAGCTGGAAAACACCGACGATTAGAGCCAAAAGTATGGCATAGGCTATAAAATTCGCGCTGCCGGCTGTGGCCAATGGTTCCAAAGCGGTCGCGGTCATCAAAGATACGATAGCTACAGGACCGGTTGCTAATTGTCTACTTGATCCAAAAAGCGATGCGACAATAGGCGGCAAAAGAGCAGCATATAGTCCATAATATGCAGGTAATCCGGCCAATTGGGCATACGCCATCGATTGGGGAATTAGTACGAGTGCAACGGTCAATCCGCCGACAAGATCATGACGTAAATACTCGGTTGAGTATCCCTTGAACCATTTCAGAAATGGAAAAATATTAAAAATATAATTAAAGCTCACTGCCTATTCTCCACATAGCAAAATAATGTCCCCAACACAAGTTTTACTTTCAGATCATATTTTTTTCAATATGTTGTCTATTCATTAGCGATATTACTCTGACCGTATGTTAGACTTACCAGCCTTTTCTCCCGATGATCTTGTCAATCATTTCTTGTGTTCTTTTTTCAGAAAGAGTTGTTTTTAATGATTTTGCATTATCAATCTTGCCGAGCAAATCATCAAATTTAATTGGCTTTTCCAGAAACTCAAAAGCACCGATCTTTAATGCCTCAACGCTTTTTGAAACCGTGCCCCTTCCGGTTAAGAGAATAACCTGAAGATCAGGATTGATTGAGAGTATTTGCTTGAGCGTTTCAATACCGTCCAAACCGGGCATTATCAAATCTAAAATAATAGCGTCATAAGCCGTCTTTGAGACTGAAGCAATAGCATCTTCCCCATTTCCGACAACATTCACTACTATATCACGATTCCTCATCCGCTCAGCAAGTGTATTTGCAAATTCTTCTTCGTCATCTACTATCAAAACTTGTATGGCTGCCATAGACTATCCTCCATATCTTAAATCAGGTTTGGGGCGCAAGAAACGGAATCTTAATATCCACAAGAAATCGATCGTCAACTTCCTGGCAATCAATACTTGCGGGAAGCATGCTGGCCAATGATATGATTTCTTTGTCAAGCGCAAGATTATTCTCTGTACCGGTGTGTTCGCATGATATACTGACAACTGAATCGCCGTTTTTTCCGGTAAGAGCTATTTGTATATTGGTATCTCGCTTGACTATCGGCAGGACGCTTTTTATTATCAAAAAGACTATATGCATAACTAAAAACGGAGATGTCCAAAGAATTATCTCTTTGTCGGGCGCAACCGTCACGATTTCCGACCGCTTTGCTCGCGCCAGCCGGTTAGCAAGCGCAGATAAATTTTCTACAATTTCAAAGAGATTACAATTGAGATACTCAGCATCACTGGAATGGGCGAATGAATTGAGGCGTTTAATTATAACCGTACCGCGTTTGGTCTGCCTGGCGATACGCTCGGCGAGGGAATTCATTTGATCCTCGGAAGCAGATTTCCCTGTACTTATGCTATAAGCCAAATCCTCAAGTAAACCTGATAATTGTTCAATTGTACCAAGAACATTATTAAGTTCATGCGTAACCGATGCGGTTATCGCACCGGAAAAACCCAATCGATGATACAGGAATTGTTCTTTGAGCTTTATATTGTTATCCGGGTTCATTGGCTTCAATCGCTTCTTCCATTTTTTTAATTAGGACCGATAAGTCAATTGGTTTTTGCAATAGCTCAAAGACTCCGTCAGGTTTTTCGAAACTGCCATCTTTTCCAGATCCGTGACCGGTTATCATAAGCACCGGCAGATTCGGATGTGTTTTATTGACAATATGGACCAATTCCTCACCAGATAAACCGGGCAATTTCAAATCAACAACCATAACATTATACTTTTCGCGCTTCAGTTTTTCCTGCGCCTGATTGCCATTGACCGCATAGTCAGCAATAATCCCACGATATTCAAGACGTTCGACAAGAGTTGAAACCAACTCTTCTTCGTCATCAACAAAAAGAACGTGAAAACTATTCAAATTATCGCTCCTTACTCTACTCTTTCAATTGGCAAATTCACAATAAAACAAGTCCCCTTACCCAATTCACTGGTGACGCTAATTACTCCCCCCAACTTTTCCACAATGTCTTTTGTAATCGACAATCCAAGACCAGTTCCTGATTCACCCTTTGTTGAAAAGAAAGGTTCGAATATATGGATCACATCTTTCTTATCAATGCCAACACCATTATCGGTGATTTTCACCTCGATTTCATTGGTGTTAGGATGCCGAAGGTCAATATCGAGGACTCCATCCTTTTCCAAAGCCGAATAAGCATTATTAATAAGATTCAGAAAAACCTGCTGCAGTTGCCCTCTATCACTTTGGATTGTTTTTATATCAGGTTCTATATTTAAGTTGACTTGAATGTTTCGATGGGCGGCATCTGACCTCTGAAAGTCGAGAACATCATTTATTAAAGATTTCATATCTATTTGTTCTTTTCGAAACTCCATCCGACGCCCAAAACCAAGCAATCGATGTGTAACCCGGCTGCAACGTTCCACAGAAGAAGTGATTGAATCAACCAGGCCAAGCACTTTATCTTTCTTAGGAAAATCAGGTCCGTACGATGCAATATCATTGATCAAACCGGCCTTCTCATTGATAATGGCCAGCGGATTATTGATTTCGTGCGCCACGCTGGCTGAAAGCCTTCCCAGCGTTGCCATTTTATTTGTATACTCAATATTATGCAATATTTTTGCGCGGCGTGTATCTGATTCCATTAATCTACTCACAATATACTTGGAACGTAATGACACCGTTACCAGTATCCCTAACATACTGGCTAAAAGAAACCAGACCACATCTGATCGTAAAGTGAGCCAGTGCAAAAACGCATCCCGATGCTTAAGCGAAGCTATCAGAATAAATGGACTTTCTACAATACTGGCAAAGCCCATTGTCATATCACCTCTGTCAGGTAGAATCTGCTCTTTTATGATTTCTCGATCAAGAAGACGTGATGGAATTTGCAGATCAATAGTATCGAGGACATCACCATAAAAAGTTGATGCGGTTTGAAGAATTCCACTCTTGTTGATAATAAACATATCAATCTGCTCATTTGATTCGAGTAAATATATCTGGCTATTAAGTAGTTTTGTATCAATAGTTGCCCTTAAAATATAAAATTTACCATTTTCCAACTCGCGCGCAATGGCTATTACAAAATGTGGAAACTCCCGATAACCCATAAAAACATCGCTAACATAAGTGCCCCTGAGCGATACCTCATGGAACCATGATTGATTCATGTAGTTTATATCTTTTAACTTATAAGGACCGGCATAAAATGTCTGGTTACCGCCATCGTCAATAATCCCCAAATCGACAAAATCACCAAAAGATTCTTTCAAATCTCTAAGAGTAGCCATTAATCGCGCATCGTCACTCAAGTCTTTCAGAGTCCGTCCTCTGGCAATTAGGGAAAGGACAGCACGACGTTCCTCAATTGCAAATTGTAAAGAGCGCTTCGAATTGGACAATAGGTGGGAAATGGTATAATTATTTTCAGTTTTATACGCATTATAGTCCTGATAATAATTAATAACTGCCATTATCATAAGTGGTATTAATGCGGCCAGAAAGGGGACTATTATAAGATTTACTCGAAGACGGTGATATCTTGGTAAACTGCCTTGTCCTTCCTCAGAGCTCGCCGTAATATTTTGTGTCTGCTCATCCATAAATTTTTCAGCTGCCCAATAGCAGGAGCATAATTAAGTAATTACGCGCCTATCGCTATCTTCGTTTATGAGCATATGCTTCTTTCATTTTTTGCGCCAGGTCATTTATGTTAATCGGTTTATGCAAATAGGCAAACGCTCCCAAATCCTCGGCCATTTCCTGTTCAATGTCAGAACCATGTCCAGTCAGGATTATCACTTCAACTTCAGGATGTTTTTCTTTCACTCGCCTTAACGTCTCAATACCATCGATTCCCGGCATCATGAGATCCAATACAATAACGTCCGGGATTTCATTGCTCAACATTTCAAGAGCCTGTTCTCCGTCATAGGCAATCGATGATTCAAGATTCCTCGTCTTTAAGCGTTCTGATAGTGTGTGAACGAATTCCTTTTCATCATCTACAAGCAATATTTTGGGAGGCAATTCGACTCTATCCCAGGGATTTATTGAAGGAGGCGCAGCCTTTGCCCCAAGTTTTGTAGTAACACTCAACACGCCGGGAACATTGGTCGCAAGAGCCTTTAATTTGTTTTCCAGCTTGCCCAATAACAATGGCCGTTCATTTATTTCAATATTCACTTGTCCGTTTTCAGCAAAGACATTGACATCATGACCGGTCAAAGTGACTTCAAGCTTCACTTTTGTGCTCAAAAGAAAATCCTCAGCGGCCTGGCGCGATCGGTCGGTCGTTTTTGCCGCATCAGAAACGGCCTGTTTATAAATAGTTTCAACTGCTTCGTCAATTGAGGTGCTGTGCATCGGAATTATAATATCAAACAGTTCTTCGTCGTATGCAGAACGTTGCGTCAGATAGTTGGCGCAGGAAGAAATTCTATTATCATATTCCTGAATCTTTGTGTTGGCCTCAGAATCCGATAGGCCATCGATCTTAATCGCCTGATTCACTCGAAAATCATGATTTGCTATTATACAAACTTTCAGAACATGAGATATATTACCCGGAATTAGATAACTGGCACATCCGCTTAGGATTACGTTGTCGACCAATATCAAATCAGCCAGCGTTGTTTCAAGATAACTTAAAACTTTTTTATATTTATTGGAAGTTTTGTTCGGAATTAATTCTGAACCAGTCATTACGCGAAGGATATCATCCTCGCTGATATTATATCGTTCAGAGGTTTCCTTGATTAAAATATTATCAATTTGACGGTAATTAAGCTGC
>JAQBFG010000255.1:0-21852 GCA_032123495.1 Candidatus Zixiibacteriota bacterium
GATCTGGTCAGCGACGCTCTTGCTTATGCAAATTCAAAAGGGGTGGTCTTATGCGCTGCAGCAGGGAATGATGGCACTGAGCAGTACAACTATCCGGCGGCGAATGATCTGGTTATTGCGGTTGGTGCAACCGATGACAAAGATCATGTGACATCATTTTCGACTTATGGCAGCCACCTTGATCTTTGCGCCCCGGGTTTGACAATTTTGTCGCTGCGAGCCGATAATACTGATATGTATGCTTCCGACCGTGAGGGCGGAGTTCATATAATAGATGATTTATATTTCCTCGCCTCCGGGACAAGTATGTCGGGACCGCATGTTGCCGGTGCGGCGGCATATATCCGTTCGGTTTCTCCCGGATTAAGACCTGAGAAGGTTCGGGAGATTTTACGACAGACCTCCGATGATCTGGTCGATCCTTATGGTGCCGGTTGGGATCTACCCGGTTTTGATATTTACAGCGGTTTTGGTCGTCTTAATCTTGACGCAGCGATTCAATCAACATCCGACAAGATCGCTTTAATAGAATCTCCGGTGCAATTTGGTATTGTATCGGGAATAGTTGATATTAACGGATTTGCCAATGGTTCTGAGTTTCCAGGGTATATAATCGAGTACGGTGCCGGCAAGGAACCAGATAGCTGGCAAAGACTGATTTTTTCATCCAGTCCGGTTACCGGTGGAACGCTATATAGTTGGAATACAGAAGGTCTGTCCGGGATTTATTCAATTCGTTTGCGGGTCGGATTTGATAATGTCGCATACAGAACAATTTATATTGCCAATGGTAATAAATTCGAAATATTGTATCCGCAACATGGAGACATACTGACCGGCATTACTTCCATTCGCGGAAATATTTATGGTCCGGAATTCAACAGCTATCGGATCGAATATCGACCGATTGAGGATGAATTTAGTTGGGAGACAATTAATATTTCATCTGTCCCGGCCTTTGATAACATCGTAGGTGAATGGTCAACTGGAGAGCTTGCCGAAGGCAAGTATATTCTTAGAGTGGCATTGATGCTAAATTCTAATTTTGAATTTTATAAAGAAATCGAAGTATCTGTTCAATCGATATTCTCATCTAAAGAAAACTGGAAAGTGCCGCTTGATGGCACTCCCTCTATAATTCCTAATTACGGCGATTTTGACGGCGACGGAATCAATGAGATCGTGGTCGGGACATCATCCGGTATATATATGTATAACATTGATGGTACGGCAAAAACAGAAAATGTCCCGGATTTTCCAGAGAACAATTTTCTTATTCCGATTGCGGTGGGCGATCTGGATGGTGATGGAATTGATGATATGGTCGCACTTGGATATGATCCACCGATGGTTTATTCTTATCCATCATCGGAACCTGATTTTATAAATTACCTTGCCAATTATCCCGGGCTGAGTTTTACAGGTTCGGAACATACATTCCCAAAACTATTTTTAAAAGATATGGATAGCGATGGGCGCGATGAAATAATAGTCCACATCTATAACCGCACCAAACCACTTGCTTTTATTATTGAATCAGATGGTTCATCACAACATATGTTTGAGTATGCTTCCGAGTTTTTACCGGCTGATCTTGATAATGATGGTATCGATGAGATCTATGCTTTTAACTATAATTTAAGCTCTCTGGCCCGGTTAGATATTGATGGAAACAGTTTGGATGAATTGATACTGCAATCAGGCGGCCAAGGTTTCGCTTGTAATGGATTGTCGGCGGGTGATATTGATGGTGATGGTCTACTTGAACTAATTGTTTTTGGTTACTATGACAATAGTGATTTTATAATCCATGCTTTTAATTATGGGTTCTCCCCTGTGGCGGACTGGCCTCATGATATGGGGATTGATCCCTTTGTTATCCCCACGGTTCCGGTTTTTGGCGATCTGGATAATAATGGCAGTCTTGAATATATTACCGGCTTCTTTGATCTCGATATCAGTTATATTATGGCCTGGAATCTTGATGGAACATCGTATTTACCCGGTAGTCCCAATGGTCACTTTGCGGTCACACCGCAGATGGGGATTGCTAATATGCTGTTACTAAATGATATGAATGATGACAGGAAAGCCGACATTATCGCCGTTGCTAATGATGATCCATTTTCTACGTACAAAGTGCAACGGATCTATGCCTGGGAAAACGATGCGTCCCTGCTTCCAGATTTTCCGTTGGTTGTTGTACCTGAAGCCAGCACCGGATTCAGACATACGCCATCGGTTGGAGATATTAATGGTGACAGATATGTTGACATGATTATGACGACAGCCGACAACAGTCTTGTTTTTATTAATCTGCAGGGAAAACTGTATCATGAATGTGCCTCACCAGCCGGACATTGGCGGTACAACAGGCGGATGAACAATATTATCCCGGAACCGATCCAATGCGACCCGACCGCTAGTGGTGATGATGTAAATATATTGCCATCAACGTTCAGTCTAAGTCAGAATTATCCTAATCCGTTTAATCCGACAACAACAATTCAATTTTCTCTTGAAACAAAATCATATACACAGCTTTCGATATATAATATTCTGGGGCAAAATATTAACTGTATTGTCAATGAAGAATTGCCATCGGGGAATTATTCGATTATCTGGGATGGTACAAATAATAATGGAAACAAAGTTTCTTCGGGAGTATATTTTTATAGAATCGAGGCCAAAGATTTTTCGGCGACCAAAAAGATGGTTCTGTTAAAATAAGCTTGGCTAAAATTTAATCGCAAGTTGAGCGCCAATTTTTATAGTTGCAGGGCGGCAGGCCCGATTTATATTTGAAATTAATAAGCAAAACGACGTCGAGAATATTCACAAAACAGTCGCAGTTAGAATCCCCCGAACAGATTCCTTCAGGAACAGGTGATGGCCCATCTTTATATTTATAATTTATCAGATAAACAACATCGAGAATATTTAAAGTTTTATCGTTATTGGCGTCTCCCGGGTAACACTGCTGTTCATTAATAGCAGAATATGAGCGAATGAAACCTGATTTCATATAGAGTGCAGCCGAATTGCAGTTTTGGATTATCGGCTGACCAATTGAACCCTTGATGTAAAGTGAGACCGAGTTGTTTTCAACGGCACCACTGGAGCAGATTTTTTCAGGAATATCAATCGCTACAACTGAAACAGAAAGAAAAGATATAAAACTTACCACCAGTAAAATTGATGTTAAGCGGGGCAACATTTTATGTAATGTGCGACCTATCATTATTAATTATCAGATTTTTTCATAAGGATATTAATAGATCGTTCCAGCTCATTAACCCGTTCTTTTAAAAGGTCAATCTCTTCAGTCTTTTTGTGCAATGCCTTAATTGCCGCCAGTGCCACTCCTGAAGCATCGATTGTTGAAATTGATTTATTATCCTTGCCAAGACCAAATAGTTCGTGGAAATCCTGAGCCATCGGTCCAATATGTTTGATATTTTCACCTTCGACTATATAGTTCCATTCAGAGATATCGAGTTGGGCCAGTTTCTCGAGCATTTTTTTGTTACTTAGTGATCTGATATTCTCTTTTCGGCTTCGGTCGGAATTATTGGTCCAAACTCCACCATCGCTTAAGTATGCGCCGGTATTTGTATTTATAAGTTTGGTCGGTTCGTATGGAGCCACTCCCGGACTGGTCGTAATGTACATTCCGCCATTGGCACGAATCACAAACTGCTCAGCACCACCGGTGCTGATAAAGTCCCCTCATGTACCGCAATTATTGGCTGATATTACAATCGATCCGGTATGACCGGCAATACCCATACTACCCAGAACAAAAGAATAATCGCCATCGGCAATATTGCGGGTTCCTCCCGGAATAAAGGCAAACATACCATCGGCCGAATTGCCCATTCCACCGCCAATGGCAACATAATCACCCATAGCATGATTTGAAAAACCGCCTGCTACCGATGAATAGAGGCCAAACCCTTCATTATAACGACCACCGCAAATGGCGACATAATTATGACCGGAAGTATTATGGGTCCCGGCAACAAAAGAATCGTCACCATCATTAATATTATTGGGACCAATGGTGATTTTTCCGATTATGGCAAGATCTCCTTTGATTGTTCCGCCCGAGGCACTATCAACCGTTCCGACCCGATAAGAGTATGGAACTGTTGAAAAGCTGGTTCGAGGATTCATTTCGGCTTCATCCCCGGCAGTAATCCCCAGCCATCTGGTGCTTTCTTTAAAGACCGTATCAACCAAAGGTGCAATTGAGCCAAGATTAACATTAAAGAGACCACTTCGAACAACAACCGATGGATGAGTTTCGGTCCAAAGCGACACCCCCCCCGTTTGTTCAAAATATATTGTAAAAGTAATAGGCAAAGTAGTATCAAAGACTTTTCCCATATCATCGGTTAAAACGCCTTGAAAGCTGATTACCTGAGGAACATCGGCCATTGCCAGAGAGTTTAAGAAAAGTAACAAAAGTATAGTTAATAATAATCCTGGTTTTTTCATGATTTTCTCCTAAAAATATTTTGTCAACTCCGGTATGTATTTGCAGTTTATGCTATTATAATTATTTCTACGAAAGATACAAGGTTTATTTTATCTTTAATTCCATTATCAGGTATCTCGTTTTTATTATTATTTTTATAATTCGAAGTATAATCAAGTAAAACGAATATTAATTTTAAAATTTCGCAGTTATTTTTGATCAGATTTTAATAAAAGACGTCATTTCTTTGTTGTCTAAACCGGAGTCTATCCCAAATATCGCTTGACAAAACCTCGGAAGTCATATTATTATAGGCAAAGTTTGTGAATATTTTAACAAGCTCGGTTTGGTGACGGAAATAAAACTATATGACGTGCAATATATTAGGTTAAATCTTCGAGGAGAACAATATGGCTGAATTTAAACCGGTTGAAGGCCAGATCAAAGCCGACACGCTGGTTGTTGGTGGTGGTATAGCAGGTATGACCACTGCTATTGAAACCGCCGAAATGGGTAAAAAGGTTATTTTACTGGAACGTCTTCCTTATCTTGGAGGCAGAGTCGCTCGTATTAACCAGTACTTCCCAAAACTTTGTCCCCCAACCTGCGGCATTGAAATCAATCTGAAACGAATCAGAATCAACCCCAATATCAGAGTGTTGACATTGGCTGAAGTTGAGTCAATTTCAGGAACAGCTGGTAATTTCGAAGTAAAGATCAAGCAAAATCCTCGTTTTGTTAACGAAAAATGCACTGCCTGCGGCGAATGCGAAAAGGTATGTGACATTGAACGTGATAATGATTTTAATCATGGTCTGGATAAAACCAAGGCTATTTATCTGCCACATGCCATGGCCTATCCACCACAATATGTCGTCGATCCGAAATATGCCGGTGACGAAGGTATGAAAAAATGTATTGATGCCTGTGACTATGATGCCATTGATCTGGATATGAAGGCTTCAGAAGTTTCGGCAACAGTTGGTGCTATTGTCTGGGCAACCGGCTGGAAGCCTTATGACGCAACCAAAATTGATAATCTCGGATTTGGCCAATATAAAAATGTGGTGACCAATGCCATCATGGAAAGACTCGCATCACAGAATGGACCAACTGAAGGGAAAATCGTGCGCCCCTCGGATCAGAAAGAAATCAATTCAGTCGGATTTGTGCAGTGCGCCGGATCCAGAGATGAAAATCATCTGCCTTACTGCTCAGCAGTTTGTTGTCTCGCTTCAATGAAGCAGGCGACCTATATTCGCTCCCAGTATCCGGAAGCAGATGTTCACATATTTTATATCGATGTTCGCTCTCCCGGTCGGATGGAAGATTTTTATACGAAAATCCAGGAAGATAAAAAGATACATTTCCATCGTGGCAAAGTCGCCAAGATCAGTGAAAATCCAGCAAATGGCAATCTGATTCTTGAAGCAGAAAACACATTAACCGGCGAGATAGTCAAGACCGAAGTGGAACTGGCGGTATTGGCAACTGGAATGGTACCGAATACATCGGTTGATGCACCACCTTTAGATACGCCACTTGATGAATTCGGCTTTATTGCTCCCAATTCAAAGACAGGTATCATTGGTGCCGGGGTTTCTTCGCGACCACAGGATGTTGCCATCACCGTACAAGAAGCTACGGGGGCGGCCATGAAAGCTATTAACATCGGGATGGGGAGGTAAATCATGGAACCAAAAATTGGAGTATATATCTGTAATGGCTGTGACATTGGCAAGTCTATTGATGTTGACAAGCTGGTTGAAATGGCAAACGGCAGTGCTGATGTGGCTCTTTGCAAATCTCACGATATTTTATGCAGCGCCACGGGTCTGGACCTAATCAGAAATGATGTTGAGAGCGAAAGTCTGAATCGGGTTGTGGTCGGTGCCTGCTCGCTTCGGGTTTTCCCCGAACTATTTGAGTTTGGAAAAGATGTTTTAACTGACCGCGTCAATCTTCGTGAACAAGTGGCCTGGTGTCATCCGGCCGGTGACGAGGATACGCACACGCTGGCCGAAGATTATATCAACATGGGTATTGCCAAAGTTAAACATACCGCACCTCCAGAGCCGTTGATTGAAGAAATAGGTAAGGAAATTCTTGTTATCGGCGGCGGTATGACCGGAATGAATTCGGCCAAAGCTGCCGGTGATGCCGGTTATAAAGTCACCCTGGTTGAAAAAGAAGATAAATTGGGAGGTTGGGCAACCAAGTTCACCAAGGTTTTCCCAAAAAACCCGCCTTACCATGAACTCGAAGATTCTGGCTGCGATAAGCTGATTGGCGAAATCGAAGCACATGAGAATATTACTATTCACAAATCGACAACGATTGCAAAAACATCCGGTCAGCCGGGACAGTTTAAGGTTTCGCTGCAAAACGGCAGTAGCTCATCGGAAATTACAGTTGGTGCAATAATTCAGGCCAGCGGCTGGAAACCTTATGATAAGAAAAAGCTGGGACATCTTGGATATGGTACATCCCCGGATGTAATAACCAATATCGAATTTGAAGAGATGGTTGCATCTGGAGAGTTGAAACGGCCATCAGATGGTAAACCGGTCGAATCGGTTGCCTTTATTCAATGTGCAGGTTCCCGCGATCAGGATCATCTTCCCTATTGTTCGGCGGTCTGTTGTCGAGTTTCTTTAAAGCAGGCCAAATTTGTCCGTCAGATGAATCCTAATGCCAAAGTTTATGTCATCTATAAAGACTTACGTTCTCCGGCTCAGTATGAAGCCTTTTACGCCAAGGTTCAAGATGATGATGGAATCTTTCTGACCAAGGGTGAAATAGCAGGAGTGGCTAAAGAAGATGACGGAAAAATGTCGGTTGACGTTGAGGAGACACTGCTGGGCGAAGATGTTAAAATCACAGCTGATATGGTTGTTTTGGCTACTGGTATGGTACCTACCACCAAAGTTGACGAGATTGGCGAGACGGAAACAACTGATGAACCAGCCGAAAGTGGTGATGGAAAACTCGAAGATGGGAAAAAAGCTGCCGCGGGAGCAGAACAGGGAGCTCAGATATTGAACCTGACTTATCGTCAGGGAACTGATCTGCCGACTTTGAAATATGGTTTCCCGGATTCGCATTTTATCTGTTTCCCTTACGAAACCAGAAGAACCGGAATCTACGCTGCCGGTGCTGTCAGAGCGCCAATGGATCTGGCAACCAGTGAGAACGACGCTTATGGTGCATCTTTAAAGGCGATACAGGCGATAGAATCAATTTCCGAGGGTAAGGCGGTTCATCCCCGCTCCGGCGACATGACCTATCCTGATTTCTTTATGCAAAGATGTACTCAGTGCAAACGTTGTACTGAGGAATGTCCTTTTGGCACACTCGATGAAGATGCAAAAGGAACCCCGCTTCTTAATGCGCTTAGATGCCGTCGTTGCGGTGTCTGTATGGGTGCATGTCCGGAAAGAATTATTACCTTCAAGAATTACAGCGTCCCGATGGTATCAAATATGATCAAGTCAATCAGCATGCCGGATGAATTTGATGAAAAGCCGAGGATACTGGCTTTTGTTTGTGAAAACGATGCTCTTCCCTGCGTTGACATGGCTGGATTAAAGAGAATGCAGTACAACGCAATGGTTAGAATCATCCCGCTCCGGTGCCTTGGATCGATGAATATTGTTTGGATCAGTGATGCCCTTGCTTCCGGATTTGACGGCGTAATTTTATTGGGCTGCAAAAAAGGTGATGATTATCAATGTCACTTTGTTCGCGGAAGTGAGTTGGCCGAAACACGTATGGATAATGTTAAGGAAAAACTTAAACAGCTGGTTTTGGAAGAAGAACGAGTTGAAGTGCATGAATTGGCTATCAACGAATATCATAAAATTCCAAAAATCTTTGATGATTTCCTTGAAGTCATCGAATCGGTTGGTCCTAACCCTTACAAAGATATGTAGAATTTCGATTTTAATTTATCATAAAAAAAGGCCTTCCTTAATTGGAAGGCTTTTTTGATTTTTAGGTAAAATTAAAAGATTGTCGTTACTTTCGATATTTTTAAAATAGCTAAATTTTCAAATAAACACCCATATTTCACTATAATTATGCCGCATCTTATTATCTTTCTTTTAGTTAGCCCGCTATCCCGAACCTACATCGACCCATTCATAGCTCTCCAAATAAAAAAAAGATAATGAAATTTTTCACAAATTCCACTTGACTAAATTTCCTAAACTGGTTAATATGGTGGAGAAAGATTCGACCTAAATACAGAAGGAGGAATTTAGGCTCTTAAAATTCAGATAATAAATCAAATTGAAGAATTATATATATATTTAATTAATTGTAAGAAATTGAGGAGATACTATGGCAGACATCCCAAAAACCCCACTGCTTGATGAGCTGGAAAAGGGAAAATGGCCGAGTTTCGTCACCGAAATTAAAACGGCGGCCAAAAGAAGTCCGATGTGCGCAGATCTGCTCGGACAATTGGAACAATCTTACCGGGAAAAAATCGGATACTGGAAACATGGCGGTATTGTCGGCGTTATGGGTTATGGCGGCGGCGTTATTGGTCGATATTCAGCTCTTCCCGAAAAATATCCTGGCGTATCACATTTTCATACTATCCGTGTTAACCAACCTGCCGGTTGGTATTACACAACCGAGGCCCTAAGAGCTATTTGTGATATTTGGGAAAAACATGGTAGTGGATTGACGAACATGCACGGTTCAACCGGTGACATCATTCTTCTTGGCACAACAACCGATGAGTTAGAACCTATTTTTGCTGAGTTGACCAAGTTTGATTTTGATATTGGCGGTTCCGGTTCTGATATGAGAACACCAAGCTGCTGCCTTGGAATGTCCCGCTGCGAATGGGCCTGCTATGATACAATGGCTCTTACGCATGACATAACAATGCATTTTCAGGATGAACTGCATCGCCCGGCATTCCCATATAAATTCAAATTTAAAATGTCCGGCTGTCCGAATGACTGTGTTGCCTCTATTGCCAGAGCTGATATGTCGATTATCGGTAACTGGAAGGGCGATATCCAAATGGATAAAGCTGCCGTTACCGAATATGCCAAAGGCGGGATGAACATCCAGTCTGACGTTGTCAATAATTGTCCAGCCAAATGTATGGAATGGGATGGCACAGAGCTCAAAATTGAAAACAGCTATTGCAAACATTGCATGCATTGCATCAATGTCATGCCAAAAGCACTCCGTCCGGGCAAAGAACGCGGCGCCACAATTCTTATTGGTTCCAAAGCTCCAATCGTTGAGGGTGCCTTGCTTTCATCGGTTCTCGTTCCGTTTATTAAATTAGAGCCTCCGTATGAAGAGCTTTATGATCTGGTAGAAAGAATCTGGGACGTCTGGAGCGAAGACGGTAAAAACCGTGAACGTGTCGGTGAGTTTATCCAGCGTGTTGGTATGGGTAATTTCCTTGAAGCTATCGAGGTTGAACCTGTAGCCGAAATGGTTGCCCACCCTCGTGAAAATCCTTATGTCTTCTACGAAGATTACTATGAAGAAGGCGATGAGGATGACGAGGAAGACGACGCATAACAACTAAACTGGAAAAATATATTATTTAGAGGTATATACAATGGCAGATGTAATGAAAGATAGACGGACCGACTTTGGCCCGCCCCATTATAGCAAATTCTTACCGCCAATAATTAAAGAAAATTATGGCAAGTGGAAATATCATGAGATTTTGAAACCGGGTGTTATGGTTCATGTCTCGGAAACCGACGCCAAATTATTCACCGTCAGAGCCAGCTCTGGCCGGTTGATTGCGATTGATAAGATCCGTAACTACTGCGATCTGGCTGACAAATATTGCGACGGATTTTTAAGATTTACCAGTCGCCACAATGTTGAATTTCTCTTGACAAAGTCAGAAAACATCGATCCTCTGATTGCAGATCTGAAGGCTCTTGGTCATCCGGTTGGTGGTATCGGCAATGCTATTACCAGTATTGTCCATACGCAAGGTTGGGTTCACTGTCACTCAGCGGCCACTGATGCTTCTGGTGTTGTCAAAGCTGTGATGGATGATCTTATTGAATATTTTGAGGAAACAAAACTTCCGGGTAAATTAAGAATTGCGCTCGCATGCTGTTTGAATATGTGCGGCGCTGTGCACTGCTCGGATATTGCCATCCTTGGTATTCACCGTCGTCCCCCGAAAATCAATCACGACACCCTGAAAAAGACTTGTGAAATCCCGAATGTTGTTGCTGCTTGTCCGACCGCGGCGGTGAGGCCAGCCGAAGTCGATGGTAAGCAGTCAGTTGAGATCATCGAAGAACGGTGTATGTTCTGTGCCAACTGTTTTACAGTTTGCCCATCAATGCCTATTGCTGATCCGTTGAACGATGGTGTTTCAATATGGGTTGGCGGCAAGGTCTCGAATGCTCGTCATGAACCGATGTTCTCAAAATTGGCTATTCCGTTTATCCCGAATAATCCTCCGCGCTGGCCTGAAGCAGTTGAGGCAATTCGTGGGTTAGTTGAACTTTGGGCTGCTAACGCCAGAAAATATGAGCGTATGGGTGAATGGATTGAGCGTATAGGTTGGCCGAAGTTTTTCAAAATGTCCGGTATTGAATTCCAGAAAGAGCATATTGATGATTTCAAACATGCCGGTCTGACATTCAAACGGTCCACTCACTTAACCTTTTAAAGGATAATGTAATGGCCAAAACAGTTGAAGAAGTCGCTGATGCCATGCTGAAGATGGTTGCTGAGGCCCAGGGAATCAAGCAATTGAAACCTATGGACCTGGTCAAAGCTATGCGACAGCTATATGGCGAAGAAGGCGTTGACAAAAAAGTGTGTAAGGAAGCGATTAAGATATTGATTAACTCCGGCAAGTGTGTTTATACATATTTTGGCGGCAGTTATATCGAGCTTCCACACAGAGAAGGCGCCGCTAACGATTAAAAATAGACACCTTTGGTACTGATTTCTATGGATATCAAAGTATCGCGACTCGTAATCGCCGGCTTAGCCGGCGATTCGGGTAAAACCCTCGTTACTCTAAGCCTTTTGGCCGCACTTAGGAAAAAGGCACTTTCTATTTCTGTCTTCAAAAAAGGACCTGATTACATCGATGCCGCCTGGCTTTCTTTTGTTTCGGGATCATTATGCCGTAATCTTGACACCTACCTGACCGATCCAATGGAAGTGGTGAACTCTTTTGTTACCAATGCCAGAAATAGCGAGATAGCAATTATCGAGGGCAACCGCGGATTGTTTGATGGGAAAGATATTTATGGAACCCATAGTACCGCACAACTTGCCAAACTTCTAAAAGCATCAATTATTTTAGTTGTTAACTGCACCAAAGCTACCCGAACGATTGCGGCGATTGTCAAAGGTTGTCAAGCTTTTGATCCTGATCTGACGATCGCCGGAGTTGTTCTTAATAATGTTGCCGGAAAAAGGCATCAAAAGATTATTAGGGACACCATAGAAAAATTTTGTAACATCCCTGTTTTGGGAGCGATTCCGAAACTTGGCAAAGATGCAGAATTGATACCGGGGCGACATCTCGGTTTGATCCCACCGACTGAATTTGCTTCGGCACCAGAACTAACAAAAAAGCTTGAAGAAATTGCAGAAAATTATTTGGATATAGATAAATTATTATTGCTTGCTAAAAACGATAACAGTTTGACTGCTCCGGAAACCTCTCCCCCATCCAAAGAGAGTTCGGCTCGAATTGGGTATTTTCGAGATTCGGTATTCACATTTTATTATCCGGAAAATCTTGAGGCGTTACAAAATGAAGGAGCCGAGCTGATTCCGATTTCATCGCTTGAAGATAAAAAACTTCCTGATATTGATGCTCTATATATAGGCGGTGGTTTTCCTGAAACATTCGCCGGGCAATTGGCAGAAAACAGGGAACTGATGTATTCGGTCAAAACATCGGCAATCGATGGTCTGCCGATCTATGCCGAATGCGGTGGATTAATTTATCTCTGCAAATCATTAAAATGGAAAGATAACCGCTATGAAATGGCGGGGGTTTTTCCAATCGAATTAGTCATGAATGAAAAACCGGTCGGGCATGGTTATTCTGAAATGGAAATTGACACAGAAAATCCTTTCTATGAAATCGGTGAGACTATAAATGGTCACGAATTTCATTATTCCGGAATTTCTGATGATTCGGTTGAATTTACGACGGCTGCCAAAATGAATACCGGGACTGGACTGGGAAACAAACGAGATGGGCTGATTTTTTATAATTCAATGGGTTTTTATACTCATATCCATGCCGGTGGAAACAAAACCTGGGCCGGTTCAATGATCAAGGCCGCGTTGACATATCATAAGAAGAGAGGTAATTCGACCGGAAATTTTAGTTTGACACATGGGAGAAACACAATCGCCGTTTGAGGTGATTCACTGAAATTGAATTGTTATAGGAAGACATTTTAAATAAAGTGTTGAAGGTGAGAGACCTTTGACAATAAGAAGACTGGTAGATATTTTACATTTTACTTAAGTGAGTACAGCATGGCAAAACTTGTGCAGAAAAAAAAGAAGAGAAAACTGGGTGGTTTCTCCTCCGGCAGTACCGGGAAAATAGAATCACCTCTTCGCCCCTATGGGGTTACCAAATTACCTCCTTGCGGAAATGCTTGTCCCAATCACAATCAGATACGGACGATGTTGATGACATTGCAGAAGTTTGAAGATCGTGAAGTACCAAAGGAAGTGGCGCTTGAAAAGGCTTTTTATACTTTTATGGAAACAACTCCCTTCCCTTCAGTTTGCGGTCGCGTATGTCCTCATCCGTGCGAAACCGATTGTAATCGTAAAGATAAAGAAGGCGCGGTAAAAATTAACAAAGTTGAGCGGTTTATTGGTGATTATGGCTTGGAGAAAAAGCTGCTTCCAAAGAAGTTAACCGAAGAGACCAAATCGCAGAAAATCGCTATCGTTGGTTCCGGTCCAGGCGGCATTTCATGCGCCTATCATCTGGCTCGTCGCGGTTATAAGGTTACTGTTTTTGAGGCTTTCCCCAAAACCGGCGGGATGCTTCGTTATGGAATTCCCTACTATCGCTTGCCGGCTGATATTTTGGATGCCGAAATCAATCGCGTTATTGATATGGGCGTGGAGCTGAAACTGAATACTGCTGTCGGCACCGATGTTTTGATGGATGACCTGCGTAAAGAGTTCGATGCTATCTTTATTGGAATTGGCGCTCACAAAGGTTACAAGCTGAGAATCGAAGGTGAAGATGCCGAAAATGTATACACCGGAACCGATTTTCTCCATAAGATAAACTCTGGTGAAAAAGTAGATGTTGGCGACAAAGTAGTTGTGATCGGTGGTGGTGACACTGCTATCGATGCTGCCCGTGTGGCCCGTCGTCTTGGAGCCGAAGCGACTATTTTGTATCGTCGCACTAAAGCCGAAATGCCGGCTATTGATGAAGAAATAGATGGCGCTCTGGCCGAAGGTGTCAGAATCGACTTTTTGGCTGCACCTATGGAAATCTATAAAGATGGCGATAAAGCAACCGGAATGAAATGCCAGAAGATGGAACTTGGCGAACCTGATTCATCGGGTCGTCGTCGCCCGGTACCGATCGAAGGCGAAACTTACGATCTTGAATTCACTACTTTGATTCCTGCTATAAGTCAGGAACCTGATTTTAACGGTTTTGATAATCTGATTGAAGGTCGTGACTGGATAAAGGTTGATGATAAGTTTAAGACCAAAGAAGATGATCTGTTTTCCGGTGGTGACAATGTCAATCTTGGTCTGGTAATTGATGCCATCTATCATGGTCGTCGTGCAGCCGAAGCTATTGACGAAAAATTCGGCGGCGAGACGATGAAGGCTGAAAACGAAAATCCGACTATCATTAAGACCGACAAGATGAAACTCGGTTTTTATGAGGAAATTCAACCGGCCGAAGTTACCGAATTATCACCGGATGATGCCTTAAAATCGCTTGAAGTTGAGATAATGAGTACTTTTACAGAAGAAGTCGCTCTTGGTGAAAGCAAGCGGTGTATGAGTTGCGGTTTCTGTTTTGAATGTACTACCTGCTGGAGTTATTGTCAGGACAATGCTGTTATCAAACCGCTCGAGAGAGGTATTCCATATACTTTTAAATTGGAATTTTGTACTGGATGTAAAAAATGCGAAGAGAATTGTCCGTGCGGATATATTGACATGCGCTAAAATTAGAATTAGAAACTGAGTTGTTAAATTAAATTAACCGAGGAGATACAATGGCAATATTTGAAATGGGCGACGTTAAAATCGATGTCGACGAAGATGGATTCATGGAAGAGCCGGATCAGTGGAATGAAAAAGTTGCACTGGCTCTTGCTTCCACCGAAGGTGTGGATGAATTATCAGAAGATCACTGGAAACTGATTAATTATCTTAGAGATTACTATGCAAAATTCGGAATCGCTCCAATGATTCGGAAGCTCTGTAAAGAAACCGGTTTTCCGCTGAAAAAGGTTTATGAAATGTTTCCATCGGGCCCCGCCAAAGGCGCCTGTAAGGTTGCCGGACTGGCCAAACCGACCGGCTGTGTATAATTCGTTTTAGAATTGGCTATAATCCGGAGATGTTATCAAACTTCTCCGGATTTTTTTTGCTAATGGCTTAATTATTCAGATAAAAATAAAATTAATATTCTATCTTCAACAATCGCCCTTAAATCAGTTAACAGATTGTCAGACAGGGGATAACTGCAATTTGATGGTTAATTATGCTTGAAAATACTTAAAATTTCGGTTGACTAAATAATCTTTTGTTTTACCTTGTCACTTGTGAACAAGTTCACAAACTTTGACGTTTGTAGCGCAAGCATATTGGAGGTTATCATAGATTCTAAAGTTGCAAATGCCCTCCTGCTCAGGAAAGAAATAATTCTTGAAAAATGGATTAAACTCATCTTGGATGGCTATCAAGCCGAGGGTGCCAGATTTTTTACAGAAAATGATAACCCATTTCAAAATCCGGTTGGTACCAAAACGAAAAGCGAAAGCGAATTGATCTTATCTCAAATTCTTGGAGAAATGGATCTTGTTCTAATAGAAGAAAGTCTGGATAAGATAATCAAGATCAGAGCTATTCAGGAGTTTTCTGCATCAGAAGCTGTCTCTTTTTTACTCTTTTTAAAGAATATTATTAGTGAAGAGATTAAGGCGGATGAGTGTAAAGATATTCAGACTTCCGATGTACTTACTATTTACGAACGGATCGATAAGATAATGCTTATGGCGTTTGACATTTATATGAACAACCGGGAACGAATCTCTCAGATAAAAATCAATGAGATAAAAAAGAAATTCACTTTTGTTAACATGGATAGAAAACCAAGAAGAAATAACACCGAGGATTAAATTTGAAAATAACAACTAACTATATTGAGAAGGGAGTTTACATTAGATGAAAGCCCTGTATTCCTTCTTTGCAGTAATGATTCTGATAGGTTTGGCCTATCTTGGGATATCCGCCAATATGACGACATTTTTTGGTTTGGTTCTCCCCTATATTGCTGCGGCGGCGTTTATATTCGGCGTTACCTACAGGATATTAATTTGGGCCAAATCGCCAGTACCATTCAAAATTACAACCACTTGCGGTCAGGGAAAATCACTTCCCTGGATCAAAAACAGTAATCTGGAAAGCCCGCATAATACGCTGGGAGTAATTGGAAGAATGGCGCTGGAGGTTTTATTCTTTCGCTCATTATTTAGAAACACTAAAATGAGCCTGAAAGATGGTCCAAAAATTGTGTATGGTGAAAACAAATGGCTCTGGCTGGCCGGTCTGGTTTTTCATTGGTCATTTCTAATCGTCATTATCCGGCATTTAAGATTTTTCTTTGAGCCGGTCCCGGAATTTATTCTACTGGTCCAAGGTCTGGATGGACTGCTGGAAATTTATGTTCCGGTTCTTTATATGACCGGTGTGGCACTTTTGTTGTCAGTCACTTATTTGTATTTGAGAAGAGCGCTGATACCGCAGATAAATTATATTTCGCTGATATCAGACTACTTCCCGCTTTTCCTGATTATGGCGATTGCTATCACCGGCGCCTTGATGCGTTATACTCCATTGCGAGTCGATATCATCAAGGTCAAAGAACTGGCAATGGGACTTGGTAGTTTTAATCCGGTTATGCCTGAAGGTATCGGAGCAATCTTTTTTATTCATCTGTTTTTAGTCTCGGTCCTGTTGATTTATTTCCCGATGAGTAAGCTAATGCATATGGCCGGTATCTTTCTAAGCCCGACCCGTAATATGAAAAATGATAACCGTATGAAACGACATATAAACCCCTGGAACTATCCGGTTGATACTCATTCCTATGAAGATTGGGAAGATGAATTCAGGGATGTTATGAGAGAGTCCGGATTACCATTGGAGAAGGAATAGATATGTCAGCTAAAAAACCAACTCCGGCAGATCTGATCCAGATTGATTTTAATCCTGGTAAAAAGGATTGGATAGACGCCAAAATCGATTTTGAGAAAAAACGCGGCAACTGGAACTACCAGGTTGTTCCCAAAAGCGCCGAGTATATCGGAATGCCATATCCTCGAAAGTGGAGTCCGGTCGATGAAGATTGGAAGCTTCCTGATAACTGGCAAAAAATTATTTTTGATGGCTTAAGAGAGCGGCTCGACAAGTATCGATCATTCAAGATATTTATGGATATCTGTGTTCGATGTGGAGCCTGCGCCGATAAATGTCATTTCTTTATCGGTTCCGGTGACCCGAAAAATATGCCGGTATTAAGAGCAGAGCTTTTACGTTCGGTGTACCGCAACGATTTTACCGCTACCGGGAAAATATTTGGCAGTCTGGCGGGCGGAAGAAAATTGACGGTTGATGTTATTAAAGAATGGTTTTTCTATTTCTTTCAGTGCACCGAGTGTCGCCGCTGTTCGGTCTTCTGTCCGTATGGAATTGATACCGCTGAAATCACCATGGTGGCGCGCGAATTGTTAAATCTGGTCGGTCTTAATATTGACTGGATCGGAACACCAGTGGCCAACTGTCATCGCACCGGAAATCATCTTGGTATTCAACCGCACGGTTTTAAGGATAGTATCGATTTTGCCGTTGACGATCTCGAAGATATCACTGGCATTCGGGTCGATGCTCCGATAAATAAAAAGGGCGCTGAAATACTTTTTGTGATTCCGTCGGCTGATTACTTTGGCGATCCGCATTATTTCGGACTTCTCGGGTATATGGCGCTGTTCCATGAAATCGGTCTTGATTATACTTTCAGCGCGTATGCTTCTGAGGGCGGAAATTTTGGTCTTTTCCATTCTAACGAATTGATGAAAAGACTTAACGGCAAAATCTATAATGAGGCCAAAAGATTGGGCGTCAAGTGGATTCTTGGTGGTGAGTGTGGTCATATGTGGCGGGTACTGCATCAGTATATGGATACTATGAACGGTCCGGCCGATTTTATGGAAGAGCCGGTCTCCCCTATCACCGGGACCAAATTTGAAAATGCCAAGTCGACCAAGATGGTTCATATCTGTGAATTCACCGCTGATTTGATTAAGCATAATAAAATCAAATTGGATAAGAGTCGCAATGATCAGTGGCGCGTGACATATCATGATTCCTGTAACCCGGCACGGGCGATGGGTCTTCTTGATGAACCGCGTTATGTCATCAATGGTACCTGCAATCATTTTTATGAAATGCCGGAGAATACTATCAGAGAGCAGACCTTCTGTTGCGGTAGCGGTTCCGGAATCGGTACCGATGAGAATTTTGAGATGCGGATGCGCGGCGGGATGCCTCGGGCCAACGCCGTTCAGTATGTGCACGATAAACATAATGTTAATCTTCTCGCCACCATCTGTGCTATCGATAAAGCGACGCTGGCACCACTTATGGAATATTGGGTTCCCGAAGTTGGTATTGGTGCAGTTCATGAATTGGTTGGTAATGCTCTGGTGATGAAGGGCGAGAAAGCTGACCGCACCGATATGCGGGGTGAACCATTCCTTGGCACTGAAACTGTCGGAAAGGAGGAAGAAGCAAATGTATGATGCCGGTAAAATAATACTCGGAATTCTGATCTTCCTGGTTCTGGCTACCAGTCCTTTCTGGTACAGCAAGGCGACCGGACAGGCAGAATATCTTCCCGATCCGGTTATCCTGACCAAGGATACTCCTGGAAAAGATGTCTGTGTGATGCCGACCGATTATATGCGGTCATCGCACATGGACCTTCTTAATGATTGGCGAAACTCAGTGGTTCGGGATGGCGAGCGCAAATTTGTATCCCCCGATGGACATGAATATAAAAAGAGCCTGTCTAATACCTGCATGGACTGTCATGCCAATAAGACTGAGTTCTGCGACAAGTGCCATAGTTATATGGCGGTGGCCGAAATAAACTGCTGGAACTGTCATGTTGAGCCAAAGGAGGAGTTGTAATGGGAATAGATAGACGTAAATTCCTGACTATTGCCGGACTGACAACCCTCACGACGCTTGGCAAATCGGTTTTCAGCAGTTCCCCTGCAGGGCATGATCCCATTGAAACCGGCTCCGAAACGGTCAAGAGACTGGCAATGGCTATTGACATGGTGAAATGCCGGCAGAATGAAGGATGTGCCGAATGCACCAATATCTGCCATAAGATTCATAATGTACCGGATATTGGAAACGCCAAAGAAGAAGTAAAATGGATTTGGAAAGAGAACTTTGAAGCTGCTTTCCCCAATCAGCACCATGATCTTCTTGAAGACAATATCAAGAACAGTCCCGCAGTAGTTCTTTGTAATCATTGTGATGATCCTCCTTGTGTTAAGGTTTGTCCGACCAAGTCAACCTGGAAACGGGAGTCAGATGGTATCGTTATGATGGACATGCACCGCTGTATCGGTTGCCGATATTGTGTTGCTGGATGTCCCTACGGTTCACGTAGTTTCAATTTCCGTGATCCGCGTCCGTTTATTAAAGAGACAAATCCGGAATATCCGACCAGATCCAAGGGTGTCGTTGAAAAATGTAATTTCTGCGCCGAACGCCTGGTCGACGGACTTCTTCCGGCCTGTGTTGATATCTGTCCGGAAAAAGCGTTAACTTTTGGAAATATTAACGATCCTGAATCGGAAATCAGGCAGATTTTAAAATCTCGCCATTCTATTCGTAGAAAACCGATTTTGGGTACTAACCCTCAAATTTATTACTTAGTGTGAGGTACCTATGTTAGAAAAGGCAATAACTGGTGATAAAAGATATTGGGGGTGGATCGCCTTAGTGCTGATGATGATCGGCGCCGGAGCTATAGCCTACCTCCGCCAGCTAGATCAAGGTCTGACCGTGACCGGTCTGAGCCGTGATGTGTCCTGGGGATTTTATATTGCCCAGTTCACATTTTTGGTTGGTGTTGCGGCTTCGGCTGTGATGGTAGTACTCCCCTATTATTTGCATGACTTTAAGGCATTCTCAAAACTGACGATCCTTGGCGAGTTTTTAGCGGTACCGTCGGTGATTATGTGTATGCTGTTTATCGTTGTTGATATGGGTCAGCCATTTAGAGTTCAAAATGTAATGCTGTACCCGACTCTTAACTCCCCGATGTTTTGGGATATGATTTCATTGAGCGGATATCTATTCCTCAATCTTATTATTGGATATATGGCGCTTAGCTCCGAGAAAAAAGGGATTGCTCCGCCGAAATGGATTAAACCGTTAATCATTATTTCGATCCCCTGGGCGATCAGCATTCATACGGTAACGGCGTTTTTGTATTCTGGTCTGTCCGCGCGACCATTCTGGATGACAGCGGTTTTGGCACCACGCTTTTTGGCCTCAGCATTTGCCGCCGGCCCTGCCTTGCTGATTTTGATTATTTTCCTGATGAGAAAGCTTACCCGCTTTGATGCCGGTAAAGATGCAATACAGAAACTTGCTGTGATAGCCACTTATGCGATGTGTATTAATGTCTTTCTGGTAATGATGGAAGTGTTTACGACTTTTTACAGCGGAATGCCGGAGCATATGCATCACTTTGAATTCCTGTATGTTGGATTGCATGGGCATAATACGCTGGTCCCATGGATGTGGTTCTCATCGGCGCTGGCGGTGGTTGCATTGGTACTGCTGTTAACTCCGAAATTCCGCAAGACAGAAGTGATGCTCGGTTTCGCTTGTATCGCCGTCTTTGTGTCGATCTGGATCGACAAAGGTCTCGGAATGATCGTCGCTGGCTTTACACCATCCCAGATGGGTGAGGTGGTAGATTATTGGCCGACCCTAAATGAATTTATGGTTTCGATCATGGTCTGGGGTATCGGTCTTTTGATTATGTCATTTCTTTATAAGATCATTTTCACTGTCCGAGGAGAAACAAACCCGGCTGTTGCGGATGAAGAGGAAAAGAAGGAGCTAACTGTTCCTACCAAATAAAATAATAGTAAAACAAAATATTATATTTATATAGGTTTGGGGTTGTCTGTGACAACCCCAAAATTATCTATGGCTGAAAATATAGACAATTTAAGGGTAATTATTATCGGTGGTGTAGCCGCCGGACCAAAAACCGGTGCAACTTTGGCGCGAAGAATGCCAAATGCCGATATCACTCTTTTTCAAAAAGAGGATAATATATCGTATGGTACCTGCGGATTACCATATTTTGCTTCGGGTGATGTTGGAAGTTTTGAAGAGCTAACCAGAACCTCTTATGGAGTTAAAAGAGATGCCGAGTTTTTCAACCGCTCCAAAGATTTTAATGTTATCTCCGGAGCCGAGGTTACCAAAATTGACCGGCATAAAAAGGAAGTAACAGTAAAACTGCTAAAATCAGGTGAGATTTCAAATTACAAATACGACAAGTTGGTTATGGCCGTCGGTGCAAAACCAGCCTCTCCTCCATTTCATGTGGTTGAGTGCGATAATATCCGTTCGTTTACCCGCCCCGAGGATGCCATCTATTTTAGGAGAGCAGCCGAACAGGGTCAGATAGACAAAGTATCTATTATTGGTGGTGGATTTATCGGGTGTGAACTAACTGAGGCGGTGGTTTCGATGTGGGGAATTGAAGCGACAATAATCGAAAAAGAAAATCAGCTTCTCCCCTATATTCTTGATCCTGAAATGGCTCATCTGATCGAATTGGAACTCAAAAAACAAGGCGTTAAAATTCTATTGGGCCAGACAGTTGAAAACATTGAGTTAGATATTGAAGAAAAGCCGGAGATAAAAACAAGTAACGGCGAAGAATTGGTGTCCGATTTTATCTTCTTATGTTTAGGGGTGAAACCTGCAACAACTCTTGCCGAAGAATGTGGTCTAAAAATCGGTAAGACCGGAGGAATTTCTGTCAACAATATGATGCAGACATC
>JAQBFG010000256.1:0-4656 GCA_032123495.1 Candidatus Zixiibacteriota bacterium
CGCTGATAAAATAATCCTTGATCCGTCCGGGTCGATTCGTCTGGCCGGATTTGCGATGGGCCGTACTTACCTGAAAGGAACTTTAGATAAACTCGGGCTTGGTTTTGATCCGTGGCGATTCAATAAATATAAATCGGCACCGGAGATGTATAGTCACGACAAGATGTCTGAGACCGACCGGGAACAGAATCAGGCTTATATCGATGACCGTTATGAACTGGTGCGAGAAAATGTCTGCCATCAACGAGAAATAACGGCCGATGAATTTGATCGGCTGGTTGATGATGTTACTTATGTTTTACCAAACAAAGCGATAGAAACAAAATTGGCAGATACGCTGGGACGATGGTCGGAGAGAAGTAAAATTATAAAGGAATTAACCGGAACGGGACTCGGAGTGATATCGAGAAACAATATCTTAAATAATGCACTTCCCAAAACTGAATGGGGTGTGCGGGATCGAATCGTTGTTGTTTATGGATTGGGTGATTGCGAAATGGATAGAGGAATAAATGCCCGCTGGCTGGAGTTTCTTTTTCAGCAACTAACTCATGACAAAACGGTGCGGGCGGTTGTTTTCAGAGTTGATTCACCGGGTGGATTGACCCTGCCGAGTGATATTGTGGCGCAGGCGGTAAAAAAATGCGCCGCCGAAAAACCGGTGGTGGTCAGTCAGGGACAGCTGGCGGCATCGGGAGGGTATCTGATTTCGACCTATGCCGACTCGATTCTGGCCGGGCCGAGTACTGTTACCGGATCGATCGGTATTTATGGCGGCTGGGTGTATGACAAAGGGATCGGAGATAAAATCGGGATGAGTTCCGATTTTGTCAGCCGCGGTTTACATGCTGATTTAACGACCGGTATCAGATTACCGTATGTCGGTCTGCAGATTCCGGCGCGTAATTTGACAGCCGATGAGTACGACCAGATGGAAGAGCGCCTGCATGAGTTGTACGATGATTTTGTCAAGCAAGTATCAATTGGCCGGAAGATCGATATTGAAAAAGTTAAAGAGATTGCCGAGGGGCGGATATATTCCGGTCTGGATGGCAAGGAAAATGGACTGGTAGACAAAATCGGCGGACTGATGGCAGCGATTGATATGGCCAAAAATATGGCCGGGATTGAAGCAGGCAGGCAGATTAATATAATTGAGATACCAAAATCAAAGGGGCTGTTTAATTTAGGGAATAAGCTAAATCCGTTTGGGGTATCGATTGAAACTGATCCTATTTATAATTATTTGCGACTTTTGACAGAGAACCTGATGCAGCCATTGCCGATGCTTGAACCGGGGCTGTACCCCGAGATGGAATAAGCATAATGAAAATGCACCTATTGGTAAATTTTGATGAAGACTGGATAAAGCAGCTTCAAGCAAAGCTGGATGCCGAAATAATTCTAACCTATGGTAAAGAAAACGACGCTGTTTATGAGAGTCAGGTTATTATATCAGGGCTTCCTAAAGAAGAAATCTTTGAGCGTAACAAAAAGATTCATACTCTGGTGATTCCCTGGGCCGGTCTGCCGAAACAGACCCGCGAACTGATGCTTCAATTTCCTGGTATTAAAATTTATAATATTCATCATAATTCGATCCCAACCGCTGAGACAGCGTTTAGTCTGATGTTAACCGTTGCCAAAGATATTATCCCGATTGATCGGAATTTCAGGAATTTTGACTGGACACCGCGGTATACAGATAGCAACGCGATTACTCTTGCCAGCAAGACGGTTTTGATAATCGGCTATGGTGCAATCGGGAAACTTATCGGTCGATATTGTAATGGAATCGGGATGAAAGTTATGGCGACCAAGCGTAATGCAGAAAACTCCAAAGATAACATTGCCGAAGTTTACACTCCAGATAAATTGCATAATTTATTGCCAAAAGCTGATGTTTTGTTTATCTGTGCACCATTGACTCCGGATACAGAAGGCCTGATAGGCCAAAAAGAGCTGTCGCTTTTGCCTGATGATGCAATTCTGATTAATATCGCCCGGGGATTGATTGTAGATGAAGAGGCATTATATAATGAACTAAAAAGCAAACGGATAAGAGCCGGAATCGATGTCTGGTACAGCTATCCCGAAAATGAGGAACAACGAGAAAATACTGAACCGTCGAAGTTTCCATTTTATAAATTTAGCAATGTTGTTGTCACACCGCATTTGGCCGGGCATTGTAAAGAGATCGAGACGATGCGGATAGATGCGCTGGCGGAGTTACTCAATAAATTAGTCCGCAGCGAAGAAATCGAGACAGTAGTCGATCCGAAGAAGGGGTATTAAAGCAATTGTCGAAACCGTTGCTGTTTCGACCTACTTTATACCAAAACGGTTGAATGATAATCGGGAGCAAGCATCTATATCAGAGATCACGGTTATTTTATCGTTGCTCTTAAGAACTCACGGTTGAGCTTGGCAATAAATTTCACCGATATCTCTTTGGGACAAACAGCCTCACATTCATAAAAATTAGTGCAATTTCCAAATCCTTCAAGATCCATCTGGGTCAGCATATTTTTAACCCGCTCAGTTCGCTCGGCCTGCCCCTGAGGAAGATAGGCGTATTGTGAAACCTTGGCCGAGAGAAAGAGCATCGCCGAGGCGTTCTTACAGGCAGCAACACAGGCGCCGCATCCGATACATTGGGCGGCATCCATGGCAGTGTCGGCATTTTCTTTCGGAATCGGGATGGCGTTGGCATCGGGGGTTCCGCCGGTATTAACTGAAACAAACCCGCCAGCCTGCATGATGCGATCAAAGGCCGAACGATCAACAATGAGGTCCTTGATAACCGGAAATGCTTTGGCGCGCCATGGTTCAATATAAATTTTATCACCATCTTTAAAATGTCTCATGTGGAGCTGGCAGACGGTTGTCCCTCTTTCGGGTCCATGAGGATTACCGTTGATGACCAGAGAACACATCCCGCAGATACCTTCGCGGCAATCATGGTCGAAGGCGATCGGCTCAACACCATCGGTGAGCAATCGTTCGTTGACAACATCGAGCATCTCCAAAAATGACATGTGAGAACTTATATCATTGGCCTGATATTTTTCCATCCTGCCCTTATCATCGGCGTTTTTCTGACGCCAGACATATAATGTAAGATTCATTATTTATAGCTCCTTGTCGCCAATTTGATATTTTCATACTCAAGAGATTCTTTGTGAATCTCCGGTTTTTGGCCGACACCTTTGTATTCCCAGGCGGCAACATATAGATAATCGTTATCGTTACGCATCGCTTCACCCTCAGCGGTCTGATATTCCTCGCGGAAATGAGCCCCGCAGGATTCATTACGGTCTAAGGCATCGTGACACATCACTTCGGAGAATTCAAGAAAATCGGCAACACGTCCGGCATATTCAAGAGCCTGATTAAGCTCTTCGTTTTTGCCGAGAACTTTCAGGTTTTGCCAGAATTCTTCGCGAACTTTTGGAATCATCTCAATAGCTTTTTTCAAACCGGCTTCATTGCGACCCATGCCGCAGTTGTCCCACATGATATTTCCCAGTTCGCGATGGAATGAATCGGCGGAGCGTTTACCGCCAATTGATAGGAATTTCTCGGTCCGTTGTTTGACTTCTTCTTCGACTTTTTTAAATTCAGGATGAGTCGTATCAACTCCCGCGGGACCTTTGGTGGCAAAATGGTTGCCGACTGTGTATGGAACGACAAAGTAACCGTCGGCCAGACCCTGCATCAGCGCCGAGGCGCCAAGCCGATTGGCACCATGGTCAGAGAAGTTGGCTTCACCCAAAACAAACAGTCCCGGAATGGTACTTTCAAGATTATAATCGACCCAGAGACCGCCCATCGTGTAATGGGAGGCGGGGTAGATCCTCATCGGAACAGTATAAGGGTCTTCGCCGGTTATCCGTTCGTACATATCAAAAAGATTGCCGTATCGTTCAGCGATAACATCTTTGCCAAGTCTGCCGATGGCATCGGCAAAATCAAGATAGACACCAACCCCGGTTTCACCAACACCACGGCCATCGTCGCATGCCTCTTTAGCCGAACGTGATGAGATATCGCGCGGGGCAAGGTTACCAAAGCTTGGGTATTTGCGTTCCAAGTAATAATCTCGTTCATCTTCCGGTATCTGAGCCGCCGGACGTTTGTCACCTTTGGCTATTGGGACCCAGATACGGCCGTCATTACGGAGTGATTCCGACATCAAGGTAAGTTTTGACTGATAATCACCGGAGACAGGGATACAGGTCGGATGGATCTGCGTATAGCAGGGGTTGGCAAATAAGGCACCTTTTTTATAGGCCCGGTATGCCGCGGTGACATTGCATCCAATGGCATTGGTTGAGAGATAGTAGACATTTCCATATCCGCCGGTCGCTAATATAACAACATCGGCGGCGTAAGATGATATTTTGCCGTTGATCATATCTCTGACCACGATACCAACGGCGCGATTATCGACCACAACGATATCGAGCATCTCGGTGCGATTATACATCTTAACTTTGCCAAGACCTATCTGGCGCGATAGAGCCGAATAAGCACCCAAGAGAAGCTGTTGACCGGTTTGGCCCCGGGCGTAAAATGTCCGCGAAACCTGGGCGCCGCCAAAAGAGCGGTTGTCAAGAAGTCCGCCATACTCACGTGCAAAAGGAACACCCTGCG
>JAQBFG010000257.1:0-7779 GCA_032123495.1 Candidatus Zixiibacteriota bacterium
TCTCGATAATCTGTATGGTGTAAAAAAGTGGACCCATTTTTTAATGTTAAACTTATCTATTGGCCAGGGGGAATTTACGATAACCCCTCTTCAACTGGCGCAATTTTATTGCGGCTTGGCCAACAAGGGAACGGTTTATAAACCACATTTTTTAAGAGAGCGGATGCGTTATGATGGAAGTTCTGTGAAAATTGCTCCTGCTCCATCTTTTAAACTCCCATTTTCTGCAAAGAATCTCGAAATTCTAAATGAGGCATTGAAGCTGGTTGTCCAGGGGGAACATGGAACCGCGCGGGGAAGAAGAAGGGCCGAATATAATATTTCAGGCAAAACCGGAACCGCTCAGAACCCGCATGGCGAGGAACATTCATGGTTTGTTGCTTTTGCTCCCTCAGAAGATCCCCGTATTGTGGTTGCGGCGCTGGTTGAAAACGGTGGACATGGCTCCGAAGTCGCCGCTCCGTTGGTCGGCAAAGTGATTGATTATTATTTAAAAAAGACTGTTCCCGAACTATTTGTAAAAAAAGAAGTGGATAATGAAGGGACAAAGGATAAGTAATAATGCTTGAATATCGGCAGTTAGACTGGAAACTAATTGGAGCAGCATTTGTCCTGTCAGTAATAGGTATTATTCTGATTTATTCGGCGCAGTATGATGCCCAGAGCGGTGAATCGATGCATTACTATTCCCGGCAGATTATCTGGCTGGCGATTGCGTTGACAATGCTGCTGATCCTTATTCATATCCCTCTGCGGATGATAGATTTCTTTTCATATTTGGGTTATATTGCAGCTTTTATATTGCTTGTATTGGTTCTATTTATTGGCCATTCGAAAGGAGGTGCTGCCCGGTGGTTTTCGATTGGACCAGTGAATTTTACTCCCTCAGATGTAGCAAAACTGGCCCTGATGGCTGCGCTGTCAAGATTCCTCGCTTATTCAAAATTGGCCCCGGAATCGCTTAAAAGATTATTTATTTCCGGCCTGCTTACAATTATCCCTGTGATGCTGATTCTAAAGCAGCCGGATTTGGGGACATCGATGGTGTTTATTGCACTACTTTTCAGCCTTTGGTTCTGGTCGGGATTATCACCGTTTTATCTGCTTTTAATAGTTTCGCCGATCTTTTCGCTTTTGGCCGCTTTCCACTGGATCACTTGGGTAATTTATCTGGTTATTTTGATAACTGTAATATTGATTGTCAGACCTAAAATTTTCCTTGGCTTTTATACTATTATTGCAAATCTCGCCTTTGGTATTATAACGCCCTATATTTGGAATAGTCTCGCCGCTTACCAAAAACTACGAATCCTGACCTTTCTTGATCCGGGACGTGATCCCAGGCAAGCCGGGTATCAGATTATTCAATCAAAAATAGCTATCGGTTCCGGCGGTATTTTCGGAAAAGGATTTCTCGGCGGCTCACAAAGCCAACTGAAATTTCTTCCGGAAAGACACACCGATTTCATCTTTTCCGTTTTGGGTGAAGAATTCGGATTTTTAGGCACTTTACTGGTCGTTCTTATCTTTGCATATATTGTCTATCGTGGAGTGGCGATTGCTGCCCGCTGTCGTTCCAAATTTGCCTCCAACCTTGCCTGGGCCGCGGTGACAATTTTGTTTTTCCAATTTTTTGTCAATGTTGGGATGACCTTTGGATTGACTCCTGTGACCGGGTTGCCGCTGCCGTTTCTAAGTTATGGAGGGACATCAATGATCTTGTCATGGATGTTAGTTGGATTTATTGTCCTGGCCGATTACCACTGGACGGAATATTAAACTGTTATGGTTAAATTACTTAATGCGTTTAGCTCAACTAAAAGTAGAAGTATTTTTGCTTGTCTGGTAATTTTTGTTTTGGCGTCAACCTCCGCAGGGGAGAGTCTCAGGGATCGATTTTCGTCTGATAAAATAAAAAAAGCGGAGCAACTGAGCACGTTCAGATCGTTCGGTTCTATTAAAATGGGAGAAACGATAGGCTCATTTGAGATAATGTTTTCCGAGCCGGGAAAAAGCAGATCAACCTTAATTCTTAATAACTTTCAAATTACTCAGGTCTTTAATGGCCAACAAGGATGGGTGAAAGATCAAAACGGCCAGGTGAGTGAGCTGACCGGGGCTGACAAGAGACAGCTTATCAATACCGGCTGGTTACTTGGGAAATCTTATCTTTTAGAGAACAGAATGTCGGGCGGAACAATTTTTCTGAAGGATACTATTATAAATTCCAATAGTTATGATATCTTCTCTGCCTTTCCCGAAGGCGGTGATTCATTAAAAATATATTTTAATCCGGATGCAGGCAGGGTCGAGATTATTGGAGAATATCTTGATGGGACTGAAATATTAACATATTTATCGGACTTTAGAGAAGTTGATGGTTTTGAAATGGCTTTTGTAATGGAGAGTGAATCTGAAATTCCCGAGCTGAATTCAAAAATAGAAATTTATGAATTTGAGGTCAATCAGCAGCTGGATGATACCCTGTTTACCTTTTTCATAACACCGGCCGATGACTATTTCTTTCCTGAGTTTACCGATTCAATTATTGTTCCAATCGTATATCAGAGGGGACATATATTCCTGAAAGCCGCCGTTGATGGAAATCAAGCGGTATATTTCATTCTCGATTCGGGCGCCGGAATTAATTTCCTGAACCGCAGTTATGCTGATAGTCTGAGGCTTGATTTGTCAGGAGGAGTTCCTGCCAAAGGTATCTCCGGATATGAACAAACCACCATTACCTATTTAGATTCTTTGAAGATAGGTGACCTAAAGCTATTTAAACAGAATGTGGCGATTGTTGACCTTACCAATGTTGGCCTTGATGCACCGGATGGAGTTCTGGGCGGGCTGCTCGGTTTTGATTTTCTGTCTCGCTTTCCGGTTAGGATTGATTATGTGAAGCAAACTCTAATTGTACATAATCCGCCTGTATATCATTCACCATCAATAGATTATGCGGTAAATATAGAGTATAACATGAAGATACCAATAGTTGATGCCGAAATATGTGGTGTTTCCGGAAGGTTCTTAGTTGACCTGGGTAATGCTCTTGGTCTGATACTGCATAAACCATTTGTCGATAATAATAATCTAAACGCCGCATTTACCGATATTAATAAGATAGGCAGAGATATTGCCGGAGTCGGCGGAAAATCGGAATCATATTCGGCGGTGGCGGAATATTTTACGGTTGGACCGGCTCAACTTAAGGAATTGAGAGTATTGGTTGCAGAAGGGGAACAGGGGATATTGAAATCAACCGATGTTGACGGAAATATTGGCAATGGATTACTCCAGAATTTTTCAATTATATTGGACTATCCCGGTCAAAAAATATATATAATGCCTCTTGAAAATTTAAAAAATGAGTAACCGTAAATAAATTTGTATAATAAACAGCATTCAATATGATTAGGATAAACGGAGGTTTTTTTGACTAACAAAACTTTATACTCATCAATTATATTGTTACTGATTTTCCTGATGGCTTTATCGGCCAATCTTTATGCTATTGAAAAGAAGCAACCAGGCAGGTTTGGGAACAGTCATGTTGTCGGCGGACGTTTTGGCGCCTGGACAATGACCACTGATGAAGATTTTCTTGATAGCCTGACCGATTTTTCAAGCTCAGCTCTTTATGCCGAATTCTTTTATGCTCATCGGATCGCGCCATTTTTGGCAACCGAGTTTTCGATTGGAATATTCAGTCAGGGCGATATGGAATATGATAGCGATGCCGGCGTTACGTCCGGCGCGGTGAAAATGTACCCTTTCTTTTTGTCGGCCAAGCTTTACCCATTTTCAAAGTATGAAAACTTTTCTCTTTGGCCATATCTGAGAGTTGGCGGGGGGCTTGTTTATGGCACGCGAGATTTTACTTCGGTTTATTATGATGACCCGGCCAATTATTATGTCGAAGAAAGCGCGACCAAAATAACCTATACCTGGGGGATTGGAATCGACTGGCCGGTCGCAGATCAAATCGCTTTAAATATTGACTTTAAGAATACACCGGTTAAGTTTGGAAAACCTCTGGCCGGACTAAAAGAATATTCCGGTTGGACTTTGACTTTTGGAGTTGGTTATATACTAAAATCTAAATAAATGATTATGGATAATAAAAGGAGTTAAACAATGTCTGTAAAGATTGGAATTAATGGATTTGGACGTATTGGTCGCCTTGTTTTCAGAAGAGCGATGGCTGCTTCGATTGATGTCGTCGGCATCAATGATATCACCGATGCCGCCACCTTGGCGCATCTGCTGAAATATGATTCGGTTCATGGTAAATACAAAGGTGAAGTTGGCGCTGATGGCAATGCTATTGTTGTTGATGGCAAAAAGATTCCGATTACTGCCGAAAGAGATCCGGGCAACCTGCCCTGGAAATCTCTTGGAGCAGATATCGTTGTGGAATCAACCGGCCTGTTCCGCGATAAAGCAACCGCAGGAAAGCATATTTCTGCCGGAGCAAAAAAGGTATTAATCTCGGCCCCGGCCAAAGATCCTGATGGTACTTTTGTTCTTGGGGTGAATGGTGATTTGTACGATAAAGCCAAACATAATATTATTTCAATCGGTAGTTGTACAACCAACTGTTTAGCACCGGTCGCCAAGGTTATATTGGACAGCTTTGGGTTAGAGAAAGGTTTTATGACAACCACTCATTCCTATACCAACGATCAAAGAATTCTTGACCTGCCTCATAAGGATCTGCGAAGAGCACGTTCAGCGGCTGTTTCAATGATCCCGACCACAACCGGTGCGGCCAAAGCAGTTGCTTTGGTCATTCCCGAACTTAAGGGAAAAGTTGACGGTTGTTCCATTCGCGTGCCGACACCTAATGGATCAATTGTTGATCTCGTTGCGATTTTAGGTAAAGAGGTGACTATTGAGGAAGTCAATAGTGCTATAAAAGCGGCGGCCGATGGACCGATGAAAGGATTTCTTGAGTATTGTGATGAACCGATTGTATCAATAGATGTAGTCGGTAATTCGCATAGCTCGGTATTTGACTCGAAAATGACTATGGTCCAAGGTAACTTTATCAAAGTTTTCTCTTGGTATGACAACGAATGGGGTTTCTCCTGCCGCATGGTTGATATGGTTAAAAGGATGCTATAAGTATATTGATAATTTAGGCCCCCTTTTTTGGGGGCCTAAAATTTCAGAGGTGATTTATGAATAAGCTGATAATTACTGATATTGATTTCAAAGGTAAAACGGTTCTGGTTCGGGTCGATTTTAATGTTCCTCTTGATAAAAACCAAAAGATCACTAACGACCGTCGTATTGTAGCCTCACTTCCGACTATAAAAAAAATAATTAGTGACGGCGGACGAGCGGTCCTCTGTAGCCACTTGGGCCGACCCAAAGGTCAGGTTGTTCCGGAAATGTCACTCAAACCGGTTGCTGAACGTTTATCTGAACTTCTTGGATTGGATGTAAAATTCGCTCCTGATTGTGTCGGTGAGGAAACCCTCAAGATGTCGCAATCGCTTAAAGATGGCGAAGTTTTACTTCTGGAAAATCTTCGCTATCATAAAGAAGAAACCGACAACGATCCCTCATTCGCAAAAGAACTTTCAAAACATGGTCAGTTATTTGTCAACGATGCCTTCGGGACTGCTCATCGGGCGCATGCCTCGACTGAAGGAGTAACAAAATTTATCGAAATCTGCGCTGGCGGATACCTGATGCAAAAAGAGATTGAGTATCTCGACTCAGCTCTGGCCGATCCGAAACGTCCGTTTGTGGCAGTTTTGGGTGGTGCAAAAATTTCCGGTAAAATCGATGTTATCGAAAATCTGCTTGATAAGGTTGATGCTATATTAGTTGGCGGTGGTATGATCTTCACATTTTTCAAAGCGATGGGAAAAAATATTGGTGATTCATTGCTTGAGGAAAATAAGATCGATCTTGCTCGTGAAACGTTACTTAAAGCCGAATCCAAAGGGGTTAAATTTCTGTTACCGGTTGATTGTCTTGCTGCTGATGAAGTCTCCGAGACAGCCAAAGTTCAAATCGTTTCGGCAGATAATATTCCTGATGGACTCATAGGGCTTGATATTGGACCGGAATCTATTAAACAGTTTTGCGAAATTCTCAGAGATGCTAAAACGGTGCTATGGAACGGCCCGATGGGCGTTTTTGAGATCGAGCAATTTTCAAAAGGAACTATTGAAATTGCCAAACAGATGGCCGAAATTACGACGCAAGGCACCGTTACAATTGTTGGCGGGGGAGACTCAGCCGCTGCGGTCAGTAAGGCGGGACTCGATGGTATGATGAGCCATGTTTCAACCGGCGGTGGAGCTTCGCTGGAGTTTCTTGAGGGTAAAACATTGCCGGGACTGGCGGCGCTTTCGCCGGCAGCAGTAAAAGTTTAAAAGAGGGGTGAGAAGATGAGGCAAATAATCATTGCCGGTAATTGGAAAATGAATAAAAACCAATGACGAAGCGGTTGAACTGATTAAAGGACTGCTGGGGCATGAGGGTGACGGCGAAAAAGTGAGAATGATCGTCTGTCCGCCATATACTGCCTTATGCGACGTTTCCCGGGCGATTAATGGCAGCAATATATCTCTTGGGGCACAAAATGTTTATTTTGAGGAATCTGGCGCATTTACCGGCGAAATTGCCCCCTCAATGCTATTGACAATTGGAGTATCCTATGTTATTATAGGCCACTCGGAGAGAAGAGAATACTTTTCCGAGACCGATCAGATCGTTAACGATAAGGTCAAGCTGGCCTTGAAAAGCGGCCTTATTCCGATAGTCTGTGTCGGTGAGGTACTTGAGGATCGCGAAAACGGAAAAACCGAGGAGGTTGTTGGAGCACAAATTGACGGTTCGTTAAAAGGTTTAAGTAGCGACCAGATGAAAAAAGTCGTTATAGCCTATGAACCGGTCTGGGCGATTGGCACTGGAAAGACGGCATCACCGGAAATGGCTCAGGAAGTGCATCGATTTATAAGAGACAGGCTGAAAAATATTTTTGGCGATGTGGCCGACACGGTTTCGATCCTTTATGGCGGATCGATGAAAGGCTCCAATGCTGCCGAATTGATAGCACAACCCGATATTGATGGCGGCTTGATCGGCGGCGCCAGTTTGAAAGCTGAAGAATTTTTGAAGATAATTAATGCTGTATAGATTGAGGAGATAGAATTGTTTACGGTAATGTTAATATTTCATACGCTGATCTGCATTTTTCTGGTTATTGTGATTTTGATGCAGGCGGCGAAAGGTGAGGGACTGGCCGGTGCCTTTGGTGGCGGCGGTGGTATGAGCGGTGCCGTTTTTGGCGGCCGCGGTGCAGCCACATTCCTGTCCAAGGCTACGACTGTTCTGGCGATTGTTTTTATGGTGAACTGTAGCATTTTGGCTTTTATGTCAAGTCGCCAAACAGTCGGAACTACAGATTCAGCCACATCGGTTGTTGTTGAAGAAGCACAAAAAGAAATGGAACGTCAGGCAGCCGAACAACAGGCGATACCTCAGTCACCTGATGGAGCCGACGGAAATCTGTTCCCAACCGAAGGAACTCCATCCGATGGATCAAGTGAAAGCTTGTTCCCCGCTGATGATACCCCGGCCGAACCAGTCGGCTCTGGCGGTTAAATATTTATCGTCGGGTGCCCCACAGCTTGCTGTGGGTTAGTTCCTGACTTTAACCGAAGTGAAGAATTTTGCGGAAGTGGTGGAATCGGTAGACACACTATCTTGAGGGGGTAGCGGGTAAAACCGTGGGGGTTCAAGTCCCCCCTTCCG
>JAQBFG010000258.1:0-3350 GCA_032123495.1 Candidatus Zixiibacteriota bacterium
GCCGAAAGTTACTGCCGAATTAGTCAAGGAACACGGGCTAAACGAAGAAGAATATCAAAAAATTATAAAGATTTTGGGGCGTGAACCGAATTTTACCGAACTTGGGATTTTTTCGGTGATGTGGTCAGAACATTGCTCATACAAAAATTCGATAGCATTGCTAAAAACACTTCCGCGTGAAGGCGAAAACCTTTTGACCGGAGCCGGTGAGGAAAACGCCGGAGCAGTTGATATTGGCGATGGGCTCGCCTGTGTTTTCAAGATTGAGTCGCATAATCACCCCTCGGCATTGGAACCGTACCAGGGCGCGGCTACTGGTGTCGGCGGAATCCTGCGTGATATTTTCACCATGGGTGCCCGACCGATTGCCTCGCTTAACTCACTCCGTTTTGGTTCTCCTGAAAATCCGCGAGTCCGCTATCTTGTTGATGGTGTTGTGCGTGGTATCGGCGATTATGGCAACTCCTTTGGTGTCCCAACTGTAGCAGGGGAGACCTATTTCGACGAGGCCTACACCGGCAATCCGCTGATTAATGCGATGGCGGTTGGTATCGCCAAAGTCGACGGCATGATTTCGGCGACAATCAAAGGTGTCGGCAATCCGGTGATGATTGTCGGCTCCAAAACCGGCCGTGATGGTATCCACGGGGCGACCTTTGCCTCTGAAGAGCTCTCCAAAGAATCGGAAGAAAAACGCTCAGCCGTCCAAATCGGCGATCCGTTCACAGAAAAATTACTATTAGAAGCAACTCTTGAGATTATCGATGAAGATCTGATTATCGGTATTCAGGATATGGGCGCCGCCGGAATCACCTGCTCATCGGCCGAGATGTCGGCCCGCGGTGAATCGGGTGTTACTATCGATATCGATAAGGTTCCTATTCGCGAAGATGGCATGACACCGTATGAGATACTTCTCTCAGAATCGCAGGAGCGGATGCTGGTTTGTGTCAAGAAGGGCAGGGAAGATGATGTTCGTCGGATATTTGATAAATGGGAACTAAATTCGACCATAATCGGCGAGACCAACGATAGTGGAATATTCAAAGTTCGTCTCAATGGCGAGACCGTTTCTGAGATTCCCTCCGATGTTTTGGCATTAGGTGGAAGCACCCCGGTTTATCATCGCGAATCCAAAAAGCCTGACTATATAGATGAACTTGCTAAATTTGATTTTAATGATTACCCGCTCAATCGCAACTGGAACGAAGACTTATTAACCATGCTGGCGGCTCCGAATATCTGCGATAAATCCTGGGTGCATAATCAGTATGATTCTCAGGTTCGCACCAATACTGTTGTTGAACCGGGCTCTGATGCCGCTGTCCTGCGAATTCGCAAGACCGATAAAGCGCTGGCAATGGCAACCGATTGTAATGGACGTTACTGTTATCTTAATCCGCGCATTGGCGCACAACAAGCGGTGGCCGAATCGGCCAGAAATGTCACCTGCTCCGGGGCGCGTCCGGTCGCCATTACAAATTGTCTGAATTTTGGCAACCCGTATAAACCGGAGATCTATTATGGTTTCTCCGAAGCGATAACTGGGATGGGCGAGGCCTGCCGGATGTTTAATACACCGGTGACCGGCGGCAATGTCAGCTTCTATAATCAGGATAAAGACCGGGCGGTTTTTCCGACTCCTACTATTGGGATGCTCGGAATTATTGATGATCTCAAACATATCACTACCCAATGGTTCAAAAACGACGGTGATCTGGTTTATCTTATTGGCGAAAACAAAGAAGAGCTTGGCGCCTCCGAATATATCCATACGATCTTTAACAAAAACACCGGTCCGGTTCCTGAACTTGATCTGCAGTTTGAAAAAGATATTCAGGAAACTGTCCGTGAAGCGATAAAATCCGGTATAATCAAATCGGCGCATGACTGTGCCGATGGTGGTCTGGCGGTAACGCTGGCCGAATGCTGTATCTCCAATAAAGAAGATGCTATCGGTGCACAGATTCATATTGATGAAGAACTTCGAGCTGATTGTTTGCTGTTTGGCGAGACACAATCGAGGATTATTGTTTCGGTTGATAAAAACGATGGTGAAAAACTAGTCGAGTTGTGCATTAAGAATAATGTTCCGATTTCAGCAATCGGCAAAGTCGGCGGCGATAGATTTTCGATAAATGATATTATTGATCTTCCGTTAACCGACATGATTCCGGCTTTTTATGAGTCCCTCGGCAAATTAATGGCCAAAGCCTAAATTTAGTGGGTCGAACCCCCTGCGGTTTCGACAAACCATCCTAATGGGAGGGAAACCATGGGTAATAACCAATCGCAAAATATCATCTCTCGCCCAATTCGCAATGATGATGATTTCTGGAAAGTCCGTCAGCTTTTGGATGACACATATAATATTACACCAACCGGATTTAACTGGGAAGTGCGTCGCTGGGATGGCTGGCGTTTCTATAATAAAACGCTTGACTGGAACCCTGATTGGGAGAAGCAAGTGCAAATCTGGGAAACCGATTATGGTGAATTGGTTGGTGCTGTGCATCCGGAGGGGAAAAACTCGGCCTTTCTCCAATTACATCCCGATTTTCGTTTTTTAGAAGAAGAAATGATAGTCTGGGCCGAAGATAACCTTGCCAAGCCAATTGAAGGTGGCAAGTCTCAACTAAATATTTATGTTTTTGAGTATGATTCACCTCGTAAACTAATACTTGAAAAACGGGGATTTGAAAAAACCGCATCGGGCGGTGTTCTGCGGCGGCTCCGTTTTGGCAATCAATTTCTACCTAAATCGGAATTGGCGGATGGATACATTCTGGATATCGTTAATGGCGAAGATATAAATGATTGTCAAAAACTTGCTGATTTAATTAATGCCGCTTTTAACCGCGATTTTCACACTGCTGATGAATTTCAAATCTTTTCCAAACATGCACCATCGTATTGCAAAAATATGGATCTGGTTGCTCTGGCACCGGATGGATCATACGCCGCTTATGCTGGCATTCCATATAATAAAGATAAACTATACGGCATCTTCGAACCGATTTGCACTCATCCAGATCATCAAAGAAAGGGTCTTGCAAAAACTTTGATGATAAAAGGGTTACATAGATTAAAGGCGCTTGGCGCAAAAGATGTCTATGTCAGCACGGGTGATATGATTCCGGCCAATAAATTGTATGATTCAATCGGTTTCACCGAAGCGTACAAAGAGTACATGTGGCAAAAACTACTATAGATATTGTTCGGTAATTTAGGAAAGATAATCTTAAAAAATCTGCCTGATCGATTCGCCCCAGTCATAAACAAGGAACTGAATCCGACCGATTAAAAGCGAGATACGTAGGCCGGGATGCGAAGCGTTTCGCGAGAAACCC
>JAQBFG010000259.1:0-5088 GCA_032123495.1 Candidatus Zixiibacteriota bacterium
ATTAAGTTTATCAACTGTCATATTTCGAAAAAGTAATATTATTCTTGATATAAAACTGAATCAAATTCTACCTTCTTGTCGCGCCGATTCTAATATGCTCGAAGAGGTAATCCTAAACCTCATAAATAATGCGGCTGATGAGTTGAAAAATACAGACGGCGAAAAAAAAATAGAAGTAACCACGGAGTTACTAAATAATCAGATGATAATTGTGGTTTCAGATTCTGGCCTGGGAGTGCCCCCAGAGGAAAGAGAAAATATTTTTGATCCATTTTTCACATCAAAAAACGACGGTAATGGTATAGGTCTATCCTTATGTCGTCGTATTGTTTCCCTTCAGCCAAAAGTGGACACGGATGAGTTGCAGTTTGTATGTCTTCAGAACCTTTCGGACATTATCGGTCTTCGGGTTGAGTGGAAATGCCACCGTCCATATTGATGTATGTGTTTGTGGTACCGCGACTTATAAAGCGAAGGAGGTAGGATTCGACGCTGGGTATTTTACGTAATTTCATGAGGGTCATTAAATTACGCCTAATCGACTATTGTAACAATAGTTAAGTTCCCTTGAGTTACCTTAAGTTCCGTGTAGTTCGCCGTTAGAAAATGGCTAGAAAATCATTTGAATTAGATTTGTGAATATGCCTTAATTAATTTTCGAAACTCACTATGCAATGAAATGATTGGCGAAAGTCGATAAAATACATTGCGGTATAATAAAAGGGCAGACCAAATTGATCTACCCTCATAATAATATATAATGAATCGTCTATTTCAACAATAACATTTTCTTTGTTTGCACGTTGTCACCAGTTTTTATGCGGTAGAAGTAAATTCCTGAAGAGACATTCTGGCCCGAATTATCTATTCCATCCCATGTTATTGTATAGGATCCTGCCGGTTTATCAATATCAAGCAGGGTTTTAATCTTTTGTCCCAGTATGTTAAATATCTCAATAGATACATGATTTTTTATTGGCAGATTAAATTCAATCGTTGTTGTTGGATTAAATGGGTTGGGATAATTTTGTGATAATCCAAACTTATCTGGAATAATATCAACATCTTCATTCTCCCTTATATCTGTAGCCATATCAGTAGTGAAAGCGGCATAAACGCCAGTTTCAGTAATGGAAGCAATAACTTCATTATGAGAAGTATCTACTACACCACCCAAAAGAGCCCATTCTTTGTTTGATAAATCCCACTGGAAGATTTTCAATGACATCTCATCATTAAATAATCCCTCGCCACCGGAAAAATCAGCATCAGCGTAAAGAATCCGAAGCGAATTATCACCACTAAGTGCAATGTCAGGAAAGATGGATAATGAATGAGCTTCACCCGCCTGTATCGCCAATGGGTTCAGGCCCGTTCTAATTATCGGATACGGTGAAGACAATATCATTGTTTTTATAATACCCACATTGGTTGAATCCAGCGTAATCATAGCATTACCGCTTGATGCTCTCAAATCAATTAAATTACCTGACGTTGAATCTGTTACCAAATATTCGGTATCAAAAAAGAAAGTGGCGCCGGAAGTATCTGTGGCCCAGATAGTGAATATTCCTGAACCGGTAAGGTTTTTCGCAATTGTAGCCATATAACCATTATCATTCGGTGAAAAATCATATTTCACTACGTTGTCCGAACCGGAATAGTAGTCAACGGTAGGATTTGATTGAAACGGATTTAGAATATCCAAATGATATGAGGAGTTTTCTTCACCAAGATCAATATAGGGAATTGAAGGCAGGTTTCCCTCGACCATTTTCATTTCAATTGTTATGCTGTCACCCGCCACGGAGCTTCTGAAATTGTTATTTAATATACTTTTTCCGGTTCCGCCAACAGTGGCTTCGCCATACAACCATACCTTATCACCTTCATCGGGATCTCGCTTGCCAGATTCCCATCGGGTTACTCCAAATGCAACCACATGATCTTCATCCTCAACTCCAAGCGCACGAATCATCCCATTACTGGCGGTGTTACCTTGCGCTGTATAGGAAAGGGGGAATAGTTTGAAAGTACGGACTCTGGCATCGGCAATCGGACTGCCGGTAAATGGCATTTTAACTGAAACAATTCTTGTTCTAAACGAAGTAGTAACACCATGTGAGATCGGGAATATAGCTTTAGAACCGACATCATAAGTTAAATTATTATAAGACAACATAAAAAGGCTATTTGGTCCCGGAAGATATCCGCGATTATCGGGAGTGTCCTGCGAACTTGGAGCCTTAAAAACTATATTGGTATTAAAGTAAACTCCATTGTTTTGGGATGTAAAAGTCTCCCAACAAGATTTTTCAAAATTTATCCATTGCTCGGTATTATGACAATCCGGGTTCGTATAGCCTATTGCGTCAGACATCTCAGAGCAATATGGGTAATTTCTATATTGAAAATCCATGAAACCATATGGCTTGGAAATATCCAAATGCTCGGCACACCGATCCGGTCTACCCCAATCAGGGAAAATGTATTCATCATAAAAATGCATTGCGTAATGACCAAATTCATGGAATATAGTGCGATGCTGACCGGACACACTCAAATCCAGTGGATCTTCGAAATATGATGAATCTCTGGAATTGTCGGAGTTTCCAAACCATTTGCGCGGCATTTCCATTGGGCTATTGGAGCGATTGATTCCGCTAATTCCCTTAACATGCGGCCAAACCATATTGTCGGCATGAATCTTCAAATCGGCATCATCCCAATAACTTGATCTATCAAAGATCATTATCGTATCAAATCGTAATTGCCCATCAGTTACATCGTAAGCATAGTTGGTCATATTGCGAAGACCTTCCGTAAGGCTTTCGATATATGGTATTTCTGCCTCCCACTCTATAGAAACCAGTAGGTTGTAGACCATAGTTGCATGGTCAACAACAATTTTCTGAGTGTCAACGCCTCCTTTTAACTCATCAAATGTCATTTCCCCCCAAGGACTAAATTTGGCGTTATCCAGCATTTTTCTGAAGGCTGTCCCAAGGTTGGTAATATGTTTATTAGCCGGTTCGGAGTGCATGGTCCAGCTGAATTTTACCGAATCATCAAAATGCAGTTTACCAATTGCCACCTGATGCCTAAGATTGACAATACCTGAGTCGTTGGTTTCAATGGTATCAATAAAGGTTTCCGTAAACACGGGAGAATCATTCGCAACTTTTGAGAGGGCAAACTTTTTGTTTCGAATTGGCAGACTATCCACCCCTCCCTCAGTTAACCTAATCATTACATTATACGGCCAACATCTTGAAAACTCCGAGCTATTATTGTATTCATCGGTCGCAATTACCGTAACAAATTGGGAGTCGCCCAGCAGTTGTGTTGATACTGCGGAAAATTCAGCCGAACCAAAGACGTCAGTTAAGGCAGTTGTTGAAGTTACCGGAAATTGGCCCTCACCAAAACCGGATGTATCACATGTATCGCTATAAAAAATCTCTATGGTATGAGAAACACCAGAGGCTCCCTTAATCGTTCCAAAGATTGTTGTCGTCACATCATTGGATTCGACTGAATCAATTTCAGGATAGTTTATCTTGTCATTGGGGCCGGAGTCTAAATCGAGACTGTCATTGAGATTGACTCCGTCCGGGGCCAAATCTATGCCCAGAAAGTTATTATTATAAATTCTATTACTTTTAAATGAATTAGACCGACCGCTCTCAACATAAATTCCCGAACCGGAATTGTATGCAATTGTGTTTGCCAACCCGGAATCCATATTGCCAATTATATTATCGTTTGAGTTTAATATATGAATTCCATGAAGCGCGTTTCCGCGATCTTCCATACGGGAGGAGTCGGTGCCAATGATATTATTATAAATTGAATTGTCGTTCCCATTTTCAATTTTAATTCCGGCTCCTGAAAACTGATTAATTATAAAGCCGCTTATCTCGGATTGGGTTGAGGAAATCGTCAATCCACTTATGCCTGAAGAGCCGCCGCTTACCAAATCTCCGGTCAGTTCTACATAACCGGGAGATTGAGAGGAACCGTTTATTATTACCTGTTCCGCAATAGCAGGCAATTCAGTCTTAGGATGAATAGTTTTCGATCCCTCGCCGGGAATGTCAAAAATAATATTATCCACGCTTGTGTCATAATTGGCATGTTCAATTGCGGCGCGGAAAGTGCATTCCTTTTCCCCTGCACCAGTCATCTCACCGGTCCAACAAAGATCATCTTCAGGGTCCAAATCAGGAAGGTCGCTGGTTGAATTAACTATAATAGGCGGGATAGCCAGCAGAATACCATTACCGCCTTCCTGAAATTTTGTTGAAAAGGCTAACTGCCCGGCATTGTTTAGTTTTCCCGGGAATCCGTCAACACCTGATGAAGTCGGGTATCCGTCCTCACCCTGATGTGTGTAGATCCACCATATAGTACGAGTATCACCAGGGGCAACGTCGATTAGCTCACCTCGAAAAGTAATCGGTTCTACGCTCTCATCAGGGTTAAACATCCAAACCCCGGCAGTGTAAGTAAAATACGGCGGTTGTGGCATTGTATTATCGACAGCAATCTGACCACGGGCATTCGGCGACCAATATTTTACATCCCCAAACTGAATCGAGTCCGTTACGTCGGGCACCCAGTCATCTTTCTGTACTACTTTTCGGAGATAGGATTGATCTCCAATCCAGATACCGCGTTTGTAATCTGATGGGGCGACATTAAAGGCGACCTGCATAGCATCAATAGCTGCAAAGCTATTTACCCAGGAACTAAAAGTTGCACCATCGGTTCCGGGCGCAATGTCTCCTGCCGTCGCAATCAGGTCATCATTATGATCGAAAACGCTGAATTCATATGGCCACATACGGAGAGGGATGCTCATCCAGTAGCCATGGGAGTCCATTCGCCATTCGCCAAAAGCAGTGGTAGTACGATTGGTACCTATTTCGCTGACTCGGAGCAAGGAAAAGCCATCATCTGGACTCCACTTGTAGGAAGCTCCGATAATCCCAAGGTCAAGATGACTCCCGATAATCTGAAAGATGGTTTCCCCGTCGGCTGTAAGCGGTAAAGTATCATTGTATTGCGCAATGTCGTGATTGACCC
>JAQBFG010000260.1:0-6440 GCA_032123495.1 Candidatus Zixiibacteriota bacterium
CCGAAATCGAATTTGTCTTTAATTTTTCCGGAAACCGATCCGGCAAAAAGATAATCACCATGAGTCACCTCACGGATTATAACCGGACGATTGCGAGCGGCATCCCAACCGGTAATATTGATCCCGCCGCCACCGAGATAATAAAAATAGAATCCGTACGCTTTAATAGTAGAGTTTTCTTTGTTCCGATTGCTGGTGTATCCGATAAAATCATGATTAAGAAGCGACCCAAATGTCTCAGCATGCATCGCCGTGATATTTTGCCCACTCAAATAATTCAATCCGGCCGGGTTCCAGTATCCGGTTGTGGCATCAAACGGTCCCGCGATTGTTGCACCACCCATCGCCAGCGAACGCCCGCCGACACCAAGCGAAAACGACTCCCCGGCATACTTGGCCGAAAAGGCCGAAGTTGCCATCAGAACCGTTAATATCAAAACAAGTAAAGTTTTCATAAGCTCTATTATATTGTACGCAAATTATATTTGCAAGACCAAGCTTTTTTCAATAAATCAGAGAAGTGGTAAAAGACAAAAAAAAGGCGGACATAACATCCGCCCTCTTCTTATTTGGTTACAGATGACTAATTTTTAATAATCGCCTTTTGTGGTCTCTTCTGCTTTGGCAGTCTTCATACCGCAAGCCTTAACATTTGTTGCTCCGGCTTCACTGGTAGCCACAGCAGCGATAACCTCAGCTTTGTATCCTTTGCTGGTGACCAATTTGGCCAGATTGGCTGACTCGACTTTGGTTGGGTCAAAACAGACTGTTGCCAAACCGCTCTTATGATCGATCGAAACAACCTTGATCACACCTTCCTGCTTCATCAAAGCAGTGGTAATCGATGATTCGCAACCGCCGCAGGTCATACCGGAAATGTTAAGAGAAGTAGTTTCACATTTACCTTTGTAATCACAATCGGCTGTGGCGTTGATCAAACTGCCATCGGTCTTATCTTTGGCGTCAGCCTTGGTTCCACATGGCACAGCGCATGTTTTGGCGCAGCCAACCGTGGATGTCTTAGCTTTGTCTCCGCCACAAGTTGGGCCAGCCAGAGCAAAATTGCTCATTGCAATAAAAGCAAAAACAACCACGACTGTTAAAACTAAATTCTTTTTCACGATGCCTCCATTGAGTAGTAATATTGTTGAGTCTTATATAATACTAATTTTGTCCACTTTATCATTTGTTTAATGATTTAACATAATAAAATCGAAAAAGTTCCATATCTCAAGCTTTTTTATATTTTCTTTAGTATAATTAATCGACCCTGTTATTAAGCTATCGGCCTTTTGGCGAGTAAATGTTTGTTGCCTAACATAATAAAATTTAATAATTAGTTGTTAATAAGATATGAAAATTGACACAAAAGTAAAGACAATAATCGGCTGGCTTTTGGCAATAGCTATCCTCGCCTTTTTAGGGCGAATGTTTTATATCAACCGGGCGGAACTGGCTCAGTGGCAATGGGATATCGATTGGCTGCAAGCTGCAATTTCCGCTATTTTGCTGTTTTTGGCCTATATTTTTGCCGCAATTGCATGGAAGACAATTATTTATGGATTTGGACACAAAATCGGGTTGTCTGACTCGTTCCGAATTGTCTATCTCGCCAATCTTGGAAGATATATTCCCGGCAAGATCTGGCAGGTTTTCGGGATGGTGGCGTTAGCCAAAGAGGTTGGTATTCCGACGCGGATATCGCTGGCGTCATTTGTCCTGGCGCAAGCTTATTCTCTGCCAGCATCATTTATATTGATTCCGATATTTATTGGGAATATCGATTCTATACCTCAACTGGCGGTTTATAAAAATCTGTTTTATCTTGCGTTTGCTATTTCTTTTTTGGCATTTTTGATTTTGTTTTTCAAACCGGGTGGATTAAGCGGAGCGCTTAATTGGGTTCTCAAATTATTGAAAAAGGAACCGGTTGAATACAATCCTAAATTTAAAAACAGAATTGCTATTTTTAATTGGTATCTTCTAACATGGACCCTGTTTGGATTTGCATTTCATTTCTTTCTTGAAGCATTGCTTGCCAATTCAATTTTGCCGCTCAATTATGCAGTCGGAACCTATATCGCAGCCTATATTCTTGGATATATTTCCTTTTTATCCCCGGGCGGACTCGGTTTTAGAGAAGGAGTTATGACCGCTCTTTTGACGCCGTTTCTTGGAGTTGGCGTGGCGGTTTCCATTTCGCTGATTCATCGGGTATGGATAACCTGTGCCGAGGCAATCATTTCGCTTTTCGCTCTTTGGACATACAAATTCAGCACAAAAAAGTCTATAAAACGCGAAGAACCGGAAGAGCCAGAATAGCTTAATTGCCAAAAAACCAATATAGCCAATAACAATCAAACTATCCCAAAATATTTTCATTTAGGGGGTTGCCAAAACCGCCTATTATATTATGTTAAGGGGCTTGAACTGAAATATAGAAAGGAGTGATACTATGACAGTATCAACAACAAAAGCAAATAAAGGTGGAGTTGGATTTTCCAATTTCGATGATAAAAAGCTCTTAGAGCTGGATGAAATTTATGGGGCCAATCATTATGGTCGCTTGCAAACTATTATAAGAAAAACAGAAGGTGCCTGGCTCTATACTGAAGATGGCCGGAAAATCCTTGACTGTTTGGCCGCATACAGCGCTGCCAACCCGGGACATCATCATCCAAAAATCGTCAAGGCATTAGTTGACGCGTTGGAAAATGGATATGCTTCGGTTGTATCAAACGTTGTTTACACCGACTTACTCTCATTGATGCTTGAAAAAGTATCTTCACTTCCTCCGCAGCTTGGCCCGCGGTTTGGTAATAACGGCAACAAAACTCTGCCCAAAAACGGTGGGGTCGAATCGGTTGAGACCGCTATTAAAATGGCACGGTACTATGGTTGGAAAGAGAAAGGTATTGCCGATGGCAAGCAGGAGATTATTGTGTATGATAATAATTTCCATGGCCGGATGATCACGGTGGTATCGTTTTCAACCTCCCCGAAGTACAAAGAGGGTTTTGGTCCGCTGACACCCGGATTTAAAGCGGCACCATTTGGTGACCTTGACGCTACCGAAAAACTTATCAATGAAAACACCTGCGGCATTTTGGTCGAACCGATGCAGGGTGAGGGCGGCATGAATATTCCGCCGGAAGGATTCCTGAAAGGTCTCCGTGAACTGGCTGACAAACATAATTTTCTACTTATGTTTGATGAGATCCAGGTCGGTATGGGTCGGACCGGTAAAACTTTCTGTTTTGAACATGAAAATGTAATTCCTGATGTTTTAATTCTTGGTAAAGCAATCTCGGGTGGTTTGGTTCCGCTTTCTGTTATGATAACCAATTCATCTTTGATGGATCTCGCATTTAAACCGGGTTCCGATGGTTCCACCTTTGGTGGATATCCTCTCGCCTGTGCAGCCGGATTAGCTGCCATCGACGTTATGATCAATGAGAAACTACCTCAAAAGAGTTATGCCACCGGCAAGGTTCTCAAGGAAAAAATCATTGATATAGCATCACGTTCCCCGCATGTCAAAGCGGTGCGCGGGATGGGACTGTTTATCGGAATCGAAGTGAAAAACGGCGACGCGATGTCATTCTGTCACAAACTGCTTGATCTCGATATGCTTGCTAACGACAGTCATGGCCATACCATTAGAATCTCTCCGCCATTGATCATCAATGATGATGATATCGAATATATTTGCGAACGGCTGGAGAAAGTACTGGTAGATTAGATTTGAATTGTAGGTCAGGAGCCCTGCCGTAGGTCCTGAAGAATGAAGGGCGCTCCTGACAGAAAACTAACTGAAAGTATCCCTACCTCGCTATAAGGCGTGGCTTTAATGGCCACGCCTTTTTTAGTAAATGATATTTACTTAAATTTTTCGACTTTATACCCAAGTTTTTTGAGCTGGGCAATCACACCCTCATCACCGACCAGATGAGCCACACCAACCAACACCAATTCAGTTTCAGGCGTTAGAAGATATTCCTCGATCTTTGGTACCCAGTTCATATTCCTATCGACTAAAATTGATTGATACAGCTTTGGAAATTGTTTTTTTGTATCTTTTATAAAAAGATCAAACAGAGCTGTTTCATTTCCTGATTTCCAGGCAGTTACCTGTGCTTTGAATTTCTCATTTAGTTCATTCAAATCATCGATATGATAAGCAATAAATTCGCTTTCATTGCCTTCGCCCGATGTCGACAGCATATCAACCAGTTCTTCGAGAGTTTCCAATCCTATAACAGGTTTTTTACCGGCGATAGCCTTGCCATAATAATAGGTATCAACTCCTTCCTGATCCACTCCCAGTTTTTGCAATCCCATAGCCTCCAGGGTCATAATAATCATCCATGGTTTCATTTGCTTCATTGAAGCAATCGGAAGACCGCCCGCCGTACAATAATCTTCCAGTTTTTTATACGCGTCCGCAGATATAACGTTGTCGAGAGTAATACTATCTGAATAAGTCGCCTTAGCCATAACAGACTGCATAAATTCGGGACTATTTAATTGGGCAATATCGGCTTCAATAATAAGCGTTTTGGATGCATTATATGCCTGATCAAATTCCGGAGGGAACGGAAAATCTGTCCTATGTAGAGTGTGGATCGCTCCTCCAATATAGGTTTCCGTGGAATCAGTCTTTACAACCCAAAGTGATGTTTCGCACAAAGCCGAGGCCACCATTAATAAACACAGCATTAACGATACAATAATCCTCTTCACAGATTGTCTCCTTTTCTTTAAGATTTTTGATTAAAGATTATCACTACAATTCTATACCTAACATGTATCTGATTTATTCATATAAAAAATTACTTTCACAAAAAATATTCGTTTTGAAAATTATTCATCTATAAAATGAACCCATTTTACTCTAAGTCTTTTAGGTCATGACCAGAATATACCCTCCTGACAGAAAACTGCTGAAAGTATCCCTACCTCGCTATAAGGCGTGGCTTAACGGCCACGCCTTTTTTATGCTCAGACCATAAATATTTCAATAATATGATTAAACTAATCTGTATATTGATTGTCTAATGGGATAAATAAAACATCGTTTGAAACAGACAACGTTTGTAAAGGAGAAACAGATGAATGAGATCGGCAATATCAATTCAATATACAAAATGGCTGTAATATCTTTTTTTATTATAATTATCAGCAATACCACTTTTGCGCAAAATCGTCCGGGCAGCGGAATGATGGGCGGTTCTATAACCGGACAAGTTATGGATTCGGCTCTGAAAACTTCAATTGAATATGCCACTATAATTCTGTTTGGTCAGCGTGACAGCGCCCAGGTAACCGGAGCCAGCACCGATGAAACAGGTTTGTTTAAGCTGAACAGTCTTAGGCCGGGACGCTACTATATGCAAATCAGTTTTCTCGGGTACGAACTTAAAAAAATAGACGAAATATCTATCTCAAAAGACAATTTGAATCCTGACATGGGACAAATCTTGCTGGTTCAATCGACCCAGAGAATCGACGGTATCAGGGTCGAATCCGAAAGACCGGCAATGGAATACAAAATCGATAAAAGAGTTATCAATGTCGAAAAATACTATACCGCTTCGGGTGGAACAGCAGTTGATGTCTTACAAAATACACCGTCGGTTACGGTCGATCTTGATGGCAATGTCCAGCTTCGCGGCTCATCCAATTTTACCGTCTTAATTGATGGCCGCCCCAGCATTCTCGATGCCAATGACGCTCTCGAACAGATTCCGGCTGGTTCTATCGATGATATTGAACTTATTACCAATCCCTCGGCCAAGTATGATCCCGATGGAAACAGCGGTATAATCAATATTATTCTGAAGAAAAACAAATTTAGCGGCACCAGTGCTATTGTTAATACTCGAACCGGGTTTGACTATAATTACGGCGGCGATATAACTATCAACCATAAAACAAAAGTCTATAATGCCTATCTCAATGTTGATTATAACAAACGCTCCCACCCCGGTACAAGAGAAGAAAAAAGCTGGACAATTTCCACTGATACCACTTTCTATGTCAATTCATCCGGAAGTTCGGATAGAGATCGTGATGGAGTCGGTTTTCGGGGTGGAATAGATTTTAATGTGACATCAAATGATGTTGTCGGGATTGGGTTCAGATATGGCGAACGTGATATGAGCGGCGGCTCATCGAATTATCATACCGAATGGAACAACATCGACAATATCGATAGCAACTACGTAAGTATCAACGATGAGGATCGTTCCGGAAATTTCTATGCGGTTGATTTTGATTTCCTGCATAAATTCGCAAAAAAGAATCATCAGCTTACCGGACGAGTAATATTCAGTCGCCGCGATATGGACGAGGTTCAAATAAGCGAAACATTCGACAGCAACGATTCAATCACCTATGGTCAAAAAACTATCGAAAGTGGTCCGGCTGATCGCTGGCGG
>JAQBFG010000261.1:0-9127 GCA_032123495.1 Candidatus Zixiibacteriota bacterium
ACTATAATAAGTCGTCCCTCCGGTAAGCCCCGTAACACATATATAATCCGATTGATATGACCCGGGTGACGGCCATTCACTACTAACAGGGACTATAAATGTTTGTGTTCCTGTTGACCAATCGACATCGCTTTGAGTTGTTCTTTTTTCTTATCAAACTCTGAATCTTTGGGATCGAGCGAATTTAAGCTTTTGTCTATATCAGATTTAAAATCGAGAAAACCTTTTTTATAAATTTTATTATCTAACACAGTATGTCCCGGTGCACGTTGTTCCTGAAATTCGGTAAATATGCCAGCTTTGTAAGTGTCGATCCATTCGGGAGCAACCGATTTGAATATCTTTTCTCTGATAGATTTGCCTGTCCAGTACGGAATTATTTTTTCGGCCTGAGTTTTTTTGGTTTCGTTATCGACTTTGAATGATACTTTTTCGCGCGAGTTTAATATTTCAAAATCATCTATTGTATGATTACAAATTTCAGGGTATGTCGGTGTTGCTTTCGGTGATGGTCCCTTTTCGCCAACAAACAGTTCGTTTTCGTTAATGCACAGCTCTTTGTTTTCAAGCAGATATTTCAACGCCATCGCCCTGGTGATCGGGATCGAAAGATTATCAGCAGCACCGTTTTTATAAAATTTTGTCAAGAGATCGGCCCGTTCCAGTGAAATGTGTGGAACAGCATCGAGCGACTGCTGCCTCAATATTTTTATACGATCGTTCATCTATCTACCCTTTTATTTTCACTCGGAACCGCGAAGAATCAAAAATGTCTGCCAAACGGCTCATTTCCTCATTTTCCTGAGTTTTTTTCTTCCCTAAACTATTGGTAATACCGAATCTCTCCCGTTTGTCCTCGCCTAATTTATTATACGGAAGAAGGCAGATTTCTGTGATATTTTTTAATGGAATCAAAAAGTCGGATATATTATTGAGATTTTCTTTGCTATCGGTCTGGCCGGGAATAATTGGTATTCTAGCTATAACTTTGTTTCCCATAGCGGCCAGTTTGGTCAGATTGTCAAGAATCAGCTTATTTGAAACGCCAGTATATTTTTGATGAAGAGTATCGTCCATTATTTTGAGGTCATATAGAAACAGGTCGGTCAGATCATATATTTTTTCAAAACACTCAAAAGGAGCGTAACCAGAGGTATCAACCGCTGTGGAAATTTTATTTTTTTTGCATAATTGAAGTATCTCTGCCAAAAACTCGATCTGGCTCATCGGTTCGCCGCCTGAAAATGTCACCCCACCGCCCGATTGCTCATAAAAAACTTTGTCTTTTTCGATTTCGCTTAATAAATCATCAATTGCGATTTCACGCCCAAAAGATTCCTCTTTTGAAGCTTTATTTCTGATTATAATTTTTTCCGGGACACATTTACGACCTTCCGGATTATGACACCATGTGCAATCAAGCGGACATCCTTTCATAAAGACGGTATTGCGAATGCCTGGGCCATCGTGAATGGCAAATTTTTTCAGATCGAATATTATTCCGGTTGGAGCCATGCTATTTCTATAACCTGTATATTTTATTATTTTGCAGCCATCCATTAAATATAACAATAACTGACAGAATTTCAAAGCTCGGGAAACAGATTATACAAAGAAGAAATAACGACTAACTGTAACAACAGGGCAAAAATCGCGTCTAATTAGTAGCAATTTGAATCTATACCGGGAGTTTTAGTTGACTATCAAGGCCAGATATTTATTATTGGACAGAAATAAGACCATTTTGGTCCTATGAATAGCAGTTTAGTAATTAAATTTATTAATTTCTATTAGGAGTTTCTCATGAAAAAACAAATTAAGCCAATTAGTCTGAAAACAGTTTTATTTTTGATTCTGATTCTCAGTTTTCAGACCAATATTTTTGCGCAGTTTTCGCCATTATGGGGCGATTTGAAACAGGGTAGCTATGATGTCGGATTTAAGACTATTGAAAAATATGACTACTCTCGAACATTCCGTTCCCGATACGATTATTTTGGAGAACCGATGCCGGGCGAAAATGCGAGGCCGATTCAAATTTGTCTTTGGTATCCAACTCCAAAAACTGTCGATGCCACTTATATGGTTTTGGGAGAGTATGCTTTTCCAATGCCCGAGGATCCGGACTTTTTCCAGGTTGTCACGGCGACCCAACAACGAGAATTGATGCGCCTGACAGGTTTGTTCAACAATAATAGGGGCATGATGCTGGATGCTTCAAATGTCGAAGTTGGTGCTATCCGAGACGCAACACCTGCCGAGGGAAAATTTCCATTGATCGTATACTTTCCCGATCTTATGAGCAGTATTTCTGACAATTTTGTCTTATGTGAATATCTCGCCAGCAATGGTTTTGCTGTTATGACTACCCACCAGATCGGAACCGGAGGATTGAATCCTGGCGTCAATCAGGTTGATTTCGAGACGGTAATACGAGACAAAGAGTTTGCCCTTGCCAATATTCTTGATCTCGATTTTATCAACAGTGATAAAATCGGTACATTTGGTGTCGGCGGCGGGGGGCTTGCTTCGATTATTTTACAAATGCGAAATTACAATATTGAAGCTGTAGCCAGTCTCGCCGGTTGGGATATAAGTTTCGATCAAAAGGAATTTGTCAACCAAAATTCTCACTTTGATATCAATCGTATGTCCAAACCTATGCTACAGGTCTATTACGAAGATAATGAGCTTTTTGATTTGGATTTAATCGATTCGATAAAGTATTCCGACAGATATATGTTAAAACTGGCCGAAGCTCCTGCCGGCGGGTTTACCAGTTACCCAACGATTCAAAGCTTTATGGATACATTAAATGCTACAAAAACTGTCTCTCGTCCCAATTATGAATTGTCTGGTAAATATCTTTTGAATTTCTTCGACCACTTTCTTGCCGATGGTAAGTCACTAATAGTGGCAAAGACAGCGGGCGATCATTTGTTTGAAATCAAAAAAGGGAATGCTCTCCCTCCAACATCAGATCAATTTGTTGGTATTATCAGAAGTCAGGGCGGAGTTAAGGCGGTTGAAATATATAATAAGTTTAATGATGCGGACCCTGGCAGTATTACTTTCCCTGAAGCAACCATCAATTTTGTGGCATATCAAGCGATGCAAGAGGGTAGTAATGATAATGCCATAGCATTATTTAAACTAAATGCCGAAACTTATCCAAATTCGGCCAATGTTTGGGATAGTTATTCTGATGGGTTACAGGTTATTGGGGATAATGCCGGTGCTATTGGATGCTATCAAAAGGTGCTGGAAGTCTTGCCCAATGATACGCTGATAGGTGCACAACTTATGGAAACCTTGAAAACCAATGCCGAAGCTGGTATTGAAAGATTATCAAGTGAAAATAATGAATAATAATAAGGCTATGGGAGGATTGGAGGAAAAGATGGCAGAAAAAACCACCGGATATTCCAGAAGGAAATTTTTGGCAGCATCGGCGACAGGACTTGTGGCGGCCGGTATAGCCGGATTAACGCCAGGTATAGGTCTGGCGCAGGAATCAAAGAAAGCGGCAGGCGATATCATTTATAGACAACTTGGCAAAACCGGTTTAAAAGTTCCAATCATTACTCATGGCTCCGGCGGTTGTAATGACGCCAGCGTTATTCAGGCGGCATACGAAATGGGTGTGCGGATGTTTGATACGGCGGCCAACTATCAAACCGGTGCCAATGAGATGCTGATTGGTAGTGTGCTAAAGAAAATGGGGGTCAGGGACAAATCTCTGATTTTAACCAAAATATATACTCCGGCACAAAGGCGAGACGAAAGCCCCGAAAAGATCAAAAAGAAAATAGCAACATTAACTGAAGGCAGCCTCAAAAGGCTTCGGACAGACTATGTAGATATTTTGATGATTCATGATGTTCGTACCACCGATGTTGTCAAAAATCAGGCAATAATTGATGGTATGCAGGAAATGAAAAAGCAGGGTAAGGCAAAATTTATTGGTATCTCGACTCACGCCAATATGACCGAAGTTATTAATTCGGTGGCTGAATCAGGTGCCTGGGATGCATTATTGACATCTTTTAACTTCACGCAGTCCGGTGATGCAGAATTTTTAACGGCGATTGAAAATGCCGCAAAAAAAGATATCGGTATTATTGGAATGAAGACGCTCGCCTTTGGAGCTCAATGGCCCAATCCGGAGTCGCATGCAAACTATAGTACCGAGACAGTTACAACGGCATTGATGAAATGGGTCCTCCATAATAAAAATGTTGCCACGATTATGGTAGCGTTCAATAATCTGGAACAGATAAACATCGACTTCCCGGTTGCACGTGACATAGCGTATACCGCTGATGAGAAAAAGTTATTAACAGATAACAGTATCGAGCTTGGTATGGGTATGTGCCAGCAATGCAGTAAGTGTCTGGCAAGTTGCCCCAACGATGCTGACATCCCGACGCTGATGAGAACTCATATGTATGCCACTAAGTATGAAGATTTTAATCTGGCCCAATCGTCGCTGAATGAAATTGAAAGGAAACGAGGTCTGGAAGCATGTCTTTCATGTAGCAGTTGCTCAGCCAAGTGTACCAATACGGTTGATATCAAAAATAGAATTGGTGATCTAAAGAGTATCTATGCTTGATCGATTATAGTATAAAAAAACCCCGAATTTTAAAATTCGGGGTTTTTTTATTTTGATTCATGATATTTCAGTTGATCAGTTGCATTTCACCGACTGATGTTATTCGGTAAAACTTTTCATCTTCCCAAAGTAGCGCCTCAGTGGTTGCGGAATCAAGGGTTTTATGTTGATTGATCACACGATTATCATAGAATCCCTCGATTTGATCAATGCCGGTATGGCCAACCACAATCGATTTCACATCAAAATAGGATAAAATATTGTCAATATCATCGCTGGTTGTTTGAGGGTATCTATCTTCCATCTCATAAAAGTAACCACGATACCAGAAAGGTCCCTCGCTCCCAAAAAGATATTTTGCGAAATCTGATATTTCGGGAGATTTTTTATTATATTCAATATTCTGTCGCACTTCATTATTGATTTTCTGAATAGTTGTACCATTTTCAATCATTGATGGTGCAATTCCGCCATGAGTGAAAAGAATATCATTTAGTTTAACCACGGTATGTTTGGAACGGAGCCATCGTCCCAAAATTGAGTTTCGGCCATAAAGATACTCATGGGTAATGGTAGTAACTTCTACTATCCCCTTCATATATTTTTCATTGATATATCTGTTGTCAGCCTGAATTACCATCAACTCATGATTACCGAGAATAAAATGCACAGCACCACCCGATTTTTTTGCTTCTTGTTCCAATCGATAGATTAACCAGAGACATTCGGTAACATATTCGCCCCGATCAAAAATATCTCCATCGATAACAAGATGGCCATCGCCAAAAATCCAATGCTGATTCTTATTTATTACTTTGCTTTTAATCAGAATATCTTCAAAAAGATCATAGCGACCATGAATATCGCTGACCGTTACTATTTTTGAGATGTTTTCATATACATCCGGATCGATATTAAAATCATCGGGGGTGATAGTATACACTTCCCCGGTGTCCTGGCAGAAACCGTGAAACATGATGGTATCTTTTAAATCAAAACTTCGATATTCAAAAAATCCTTCGCAAACATAAAAGGCGATACCGGTCGAACCGGTTTGCAATAAAACGTATGGCCCATCATTGATCGAAGAAAGATCAAAATCGGTACTGTCTGATTGTGTCTGACATAAAGAATTTGGATTAGCAATTAGAACTATTGCCAATAAGATCGCAAAAGCTAACAATGGAGAGGTTTTTGCCTTACAAATATGTTTCACTCATTCCTCCGTTTTTAAATCCGTGATTTTCAAGCAAATATACCATTTAACCAACAATATTTAATATGTTTCTGAATAATCCTGCACTTTACAGTTATATCCATTGGCCAACAGGCAATGATCTTCTGATTTATTAAGATGTTGGGTGATATACTGTCCGCAGTTACTGCCGATTTGATTTTCAGCCGTTTCACCGATACTAAGTAGAACCTCATACCCTCCACCCCGAAGAGATTCAATCAAATCATATCTGGAATCTTGTTGGTCAGGATCAATATAAGTAGACAACCCGTTTTTTTCGGCCCGATAGGTCGGATTAAGCGGAGTAATTTTGATAAAAAACAGTTCGGGATCAAAATGGTTTTTGAGAACATTGACATCAATTATTGATTTTTCTGATGGTGCAAAATTGAGTGTTATTTTTCGATCGCCTTCTTTGAAATACAGCGCCCCATATTCGGCAATTTTTTCAAACGACCATTTTTTGACTGGAATCAGAAAATCGCGCTGTTTTATATCAGTTGAATGTATTGAGAACTGAAGCTGAAATTTCCCTCGATAGTATCTTTCTTTGATATCAAGCAATCGTTCAAAGAATTTATCTGATACCGATGGAGCAACCGATGAAATACACGGCATTAAACCGGGGGCATTATACCGAGCGGGTAACTCTTCGAGGACATCGAGCACTGCCTTATTAAACGATGGTTCCCCCATCCGGGCAAACTGGATCTTGAATTTCTCAGCAGGAACAGATAAGTCAGGATAGTGGCGTTTAACCAAAAAATCGATCTGCTCAAAAATTTCATCTTTGGAAAGTTTGCCCTTATAAAATCCACCGGCATCGCAGATCGGGCATTTTACCGGACATCCATAAAGAGTCGAGACAATCAGAACCCATTTCTTTTCTCGTGGATATGGAGGTTGAACCGATTCCAGAAACTCAATAATATTTTTATTCGGCATCTGGGCCAAAAAGACAGTGGCGATATTTTCCTGTCCGGCGCTGGAGATAACTTTCATACTTATTTAGTCCGATTCTTTCCTGCAATTTTCATCGCTGCCAAAACACCTTCGCCAACCGCAATAGAAGTCTGTCGATAGAGGCGACCATTGACATCGCCGACAAAATGAAGCTGTTCTTTCTTTTCCAATTCGTCTTTTTCCTTCAATAGATTTTCTGTCATAAAATCAAGCAGCAGTTCACGTCCGAAAGCCAGAATAACATAATCAGAGATAATGTCAATATCCTCGTTTTTATTTCGGCATTTTAATAACAATTGGTTGGCGGCGGTTCCATCAATCTCAAAAACCTGAATTTGGGAGAGATATTTAATTGTATTATCGCTTTTGACTCTATCAAACAACAACGGCAGGCATTTAATATTCTCCCCACGATTCAAAATTGTAATACTGTTTTTTCTGGCAAGATTTAGGGCATAATCAAAGGCAGCATCACCGGCACCGATGATAGTAATATTTTTTTCTTCTAATTCGAGCAGGTCGGTTACCTCGTAATAGATTTTATTTCTAATTATTCTGGAAATCTTAATATCGTTTGATAACCTTGGCTTGGTACCTGAAGCTATTATTACCGCTTTTGATTCTATTTTATTTGATTTGGTTGCGGCAGTGAACAGTTCATTATCATAATCAAGCGATTGCACCTGTTCATATATTATTTCAATCCCAAAAGATTCAAGTTGCTCTTTAAATAAACGAACCAGATCGGGGCCGGTGATTCCACCCGGGAAACCTGGGTAGTTTTCTACCAGATTGGCATTATTCAATAACCCGCCGATATTTTTCTTTTCAAAGACAATGGGATTAAAACCGCTTCGTTTTAGTTGAATCGCCGCCGCAATCCCGGCTGGTCCGGCGCCGATGATAATAATATCATTTCCCGGCATCACTATTATCCATTTCTGATATTATCTCGTCGATTAAAACCGGTTTCGCAAAACCATGAGCCAGATTAATAATTGCACCACGATGCAATTGCTCGTTATATGTGGCGGTTCCATCGACAGTGAAAAAAACTTCAAATCTTTTCATAAATGCTGACCTGGCGGTAGTCTCGCAGCAAAGATGTGTCATCACCCCACATATAATTATTTGAGAAATATTGTTTTCTATTAAAATTGACTCCAGATCTGATTCAATAAAGGCGTCATATTGTGGTTTTTTTACCACATTACTTTTGGAATAATCAAGCTTGTCGGTAATCTGACTCGATTTATAATCTTCCATTATAAAACTTTTCCACCAGCGAGACATCATTCCGGCATTTTCTTCTGTATTAACATGTCTTGTAAATATTACCGGTCTTTTCAATTCATTAAATTTATCGTGCAACTGTTTGATACCGGTCATAATAGCAGGGGCTGAGGGAATAAAAGAAGAATATTTTTCTTCAAGAAAGATATTTTGCATATCAATAACAAGCAAAGCAGCTTTTTCCGGGATAAAATGAATATTGTTTGGCGGGCAATAATTTTCAGCCTCATTTTTTATCGATTTTGCTTTATCTTGTATATTTTCAAATGTAAAATATCTGCTTTTCATATTGGTCGAGTATCCTTTTTGTCTAAAGAAAATGTTATATGCAGTCTATTTTGAAAATTGTCAAGAGAGTTTGGAGTTAATCATAAACGATAGTACACTTATTTTTTAAAGTAAACCAATATTTTATTTGACAGAATCGATCAAACGGCCTATATTATATATGTATTAACCGTTGAAAAAGACAGACCAATATTGGCCTGCACCGATTTCGGTACCCACGCGGTTATTTACAAGCATACAAAATATTTAAAAGATTGACTGTTTGACCAACTGAAGGAGACTTATATAAGGAAATAATAGTTAATTCATAAAAACAGGTTTTATTCGACCGAAAGTAACCCAGGTTTCTTTCAAGAATCTGTTTCCTTTGAATATATCCATTTCGAAATAAAACCGAAATGGGCTGGCACACCTGAGCACACCGCCAGTAGATTTTTTCAGCAAGACATAAATAAATTATTTGGGTTGTAACATTTTCAAGTATATACAACTCAGACAACAAGTTATAGATAAATGCAAAATAAGTATGAATAATTTCGGCGTACTGAAAGAGAGAATCTTTCGTTTGGGCTGGAGGGGGGAGTAGTTTCAATCTGGCCAAGTCGGATTGAAACGCCCGGCGGGATACGTGCTCTCCCCGCCGGGCTTTTTTTATTTCTTTGACAAAATTCAGTTTTTGTATATATTAATAGCAGATATAGATGCAATACTCACCGCCAAACCTCACATTC